>JALWDQ010000514.1:0-1130 GCA_027039625.1 Calditrichia bacterium
CGTCACGCGGCCCACAAGATCATCGAAATCGTGGAAGATGCCGTACGGCTGGCAGCGATGGATCTGGGCATGGAGCCCCTGGAAGCCGAACCGGTGAGCCTGGCCGATATTTTGGATGCAGTGGTCGCGGCCAACAGCGAGGTGTTGCGCGAGAAGCGCTTGGCTTTGCGGGTTGATCTGCCCGACACGTTGCCCGCCTTGCAATTGAACCGCGACGCCCTTAACCAAATTGTCCACAATTTGCTGCGCAATGCGGCGCTGGCCTCCCCCCCTGAAGGGGACATCTTGTTACGGGTCGAGAACCAGACTTTGCCAGAGGGGCGCTATGTGTTGTTGATGGTCAAGGATTCAGGGCCAGGGATTGCGCCTGAAGACCTGCCGCGGGTGTTCTCGCGCATCTACCGTACCGGCTATCGCTTGATCGAGGGCCTGGGCGACAACGGCATTGGCTTACCGCTGGTCAAAACCCTGGTCGAAGCACTGGGGGGGCGCATTTGGGTCGAAAGCGAGAAGGGGCAAGGCGCGGCCTTCCACGTGCTCTTGCCTACTGAGCCTCCAGCCGAAGACGCCGCACCCCCAGGTGCCGAATCGTTGAGCGGTAAGGAGCAGGCATGAAAGGCTGGGGTTGGGTCACACCGGTCTTGTTGGCTTTAGCGGTGTTGGTCAGCGTGGG
Source organism: Calditrichia bacterium (assembly GCA_027039625.1). GTDB lineage: Bacteria > Calditrichota > Calditrichia > RBG-13-44-9 > RBG-13-44-9 > JALXCH01. The sequence continues at coordinate 674 of JALWDQ010000514.1, forward strand.
GCTGGAGTTGTCGTTGTACATCCCGCCGCCCAGGGATGCTGAATTGCCGGAGAAGGTGATGCCCGTCAGCGCGGGAGTGCCAGAGGAGTTGTACATCCCGCCGCCCCGGGATGCTGAATTGCCGGAGAAGGTGGCATCGGTCAGCGTGGGACTAGAGTAGTAGTTGTACATCCCGCCGCCGTTGCCGCTAGAAGCTAAGTTGTTGGAAAAGGTAACATTGGTCAGCGTTGGGTTGCTGTGGTCGTTGTACATCCCGCCGCCATTGTATGATGCCGAGTTGCCGGAGAAAGTGCCCCCGATCAATACGGGGCAACTGTTGTGGTTGTACATTCCGCCGCCGCCGGAGGAGGAACTGATACTGCTGACCGAATTGCGGGAGAAGACGACATCCATTAACACGGGGCTGCTATAGTTATTGTACATTCCGCCGCCGCTACCTATAGGAGCTGAATTGGCA
>JALWDQ010000515.1:0-3602 GCA_027039625.1 Calditrichia bacterium
CACCGGGTACAAAATAGGTTTCGAAATTAGCCGCATTTAAATGAGTGAGCCGCTGCGCAATCAAAGCACTTCCCTGAACCTCCGGAAACAGAGGGTAACCAAAAGGATGCCCCTGAGTAAATGGCACCACAGGATCTGCTTCGCCATGGGCGAGATAAAGAGGTTGCAGGTTATCTTCATCAATGAGAAGGGTATCTTTCACGGCACCCCACAGGGAAACAGCCGCATCGGGAGTACCGCGGACACCCAGATTCCAGCCGATGTCAAAATCTCCCAGATCGGGCGCCGTCTGGTTCCCGTACAGCGGATCCCAGTAATCTACCTGAAACGTTTCCGGAGGACGTTCCTGGGGTCGATCCATGTACAGCAGGTGCAGGGCTATGAAAGCGCCGGCGCTGCTTCCGGCAAAATAGATGCGGCTGGAATCAATCCCGAAATCATCGGCATGGGCACGTAAGTAGCGCACCGCTGCCCGGCCGTCCTGAAAACCGCGGTACACTGCCCGGGTGGCATGCATGGGGGTGTTATTGCTGAAAATTTCGAACCCCTGGCGGTAATCGATGGTCGCGGTGACGTATCCTTTCCGCGCCAGAGAATCGCAAAAAGCCATCATATCGTTGTGGTGGCGATTCCCCTGTAAAAAAGCACCGGAATGGGCAAAGATGACCGCCGGCCGTCGCGTGAGCGTGTCCCCCAGCGGAAGGAACAAATCCAGACGCAAACTATCCGGAACCGTATTATCCTCCAGCCGATAAGGGGATTGCAACGCCGGTGCGACCTGGTATACGATATCGGGCAACATCGTGCTTCCGGGAAACAGAGTCCGCACATATCGGTATTGCGCCGGAAGATAAATCGAGAGTGCTAATAAAATTACAATTGAGAAGGCAACATGCGATTTTCTCATGGCTACAAGATCAGGTTTTTGGTTGTGTCAACTGATATGAAATGGTGCGTTGTTAAAACAACCAGAAGTTAAAACGAAATTTCGCACAAAACACGCAAAAACGATTTTGGTTTTACCATCGGGTTTCTACACCCTTTAACCACGCGATTTTCGAAAATAATTCTTTTTTCCTGGGGCACCTTTTTTTACTATTCCTGGAAGAGAGACGGAATGAGAATATCTCTCAAAAAAAAGTGATTCTAAAACCGGAGGTTGTGCGCATGCAGGCCACATTGTTTTCCCACGGGGGAGCAGAAGAGGTAACGGGTTCTAAACATTTTGTGGAGTTTGGAGGTGAAACCATCATGGTGGATTGCGGTGCCTTTCAGGGGCGGCGGCGCGAAGCGGAAGAGAAGAACCGAAACTGGACGTTCGATGCCTCCCAACTCAGTGCGGCAATCCTTACCCATGCCCATTTCGACCATTGCGGTTTAATCCCTTTACTTCCCCGCAAAGGGTTTCAGGAAAATATTTACACCACACCGGCCAGCCGCGACCTTGCCAGTCTGGTTATGATGGATTCTGCCCACATCCAGGCCAAAGACCTGGAATATTTGCGCAAACGGGCGCGCAAAAAAGGTGAACCCTTCGACAAACAACCGCTCTACACCGAAGCGGACGTGGTGGAAAGTTTGAACTATTTTGTTACGATTTCCTACCATCGCCCCCTTTACATTGCCGACGGGGCACGGGTAACCTTTTATGATGCCGGGCACATTCTGGGTTCGGCCATGGCTTACCTGGAGCTCCATCGTAACGGGCAGCACCTGCGCATTGGGTTTACCGGAGACCTGGGGCGAAAAGGGCTGCCCATTCTCCGCGATCCCGAAATTTTACCTCCCGTGGATTATCTGGTACTGGAAAGCACCTACGGCGATCGCCTGCACGATCCCATCGAATCTGCCATGGACAAACTGGCCAACATCATCAACCGCACCGTAAAACACGGAGGAAAAATCATCATCCCCGCTTTCGCCATCGAACGCACCCAGGAACTGGTGTACTTCATTCACCTCCTCCACGACCAGGGGCGAATTCCTCACATCCCGGTGTACGTGGACAGCCCCATGGCCACGAGTGCCACCTCCATATTTCGAGTGCATCAGGAATGTTACGACGAAGAGACTCGCCGCGCCTTTTTAGAACATCACAAGAATCCTTTTGGGTTTGAAGAGTTGCACTACATCGTAAGCGAATCCGAAAGCAAAGCCCTGAACGATTTGAAAGGGCCTGCTATAATCATTTCTTCCTCGGGGATGTGCGAAGCAGGTCGTATTCTGCATCATTTAAAACACAACATTCAGGATTGGCGCAACACCATATTGATTGTTGGCTTCATGGCCGAACATACCCTGGGACGGAAAATTCAGGAGAAGCACAAAGAAGTGCGTATTCTGGGGGATTTCTACCGTTTAAACGCCCGGGTGGAAACGTTGCACGCTTTCAGCGCCCATGCCGATTACCAGGAGATTTTAAACTACGTTCGGCAACTGGATTACCGCCGTTTGAAGCGCATTTTTCTGGTACACGGAGAACCACCCGCCCAAAAACATTTGCAACAGCTGCTGGAGGAAAACGGATTCCGCACCACCATTGTGCGCTATGGGGAAAGATACACCCTGCAATCTCAATAAAAAATCTCTGTTACCTTTCCTCAAAATTTGGTTCTGGCCAAAGAGGCTGTGTAAAAATGAAACTCAGAAGAATATTTAATCAATAACATGCATATTGCAATTTACCATATTTATGTAAAACTGTGGCAGTAAAGGACGTAGAATTATTTTATTTTCTTACTGAATTTAGTGTTTTTCTACGGACTCTATGACTCCATCATTAAGTCAACAACACAGGAATATTTTTGTATCTTTGTATTTTCACAAACCCTAAAATTCAAGGAAATTCATTAAATAATATCAATTTGCACCGTTTTTATTATAGCCACGAGCTTCAGCTCGTGGATTATTTAATCTTTCTCCTAAAATCAGGCTTTAGCCTAAAATTGGGCTAAAGCCCAATTTGTAGTTTGGGCCTTAAGTTTCCCGAGCTTCCCGCAGGGATTCTGCGAAGGAAGCTCGGGGCTATATTGTACTTTGAATGACAATGAATAAATATACCATTGACATTGCATTTTCACACAATCTCTAAACCGTTGGGCTAAAACCCTAATTTTGGGGTTTCACCCTGAGCTCCCGAAGAATGCAGAGCAACCCGCAGCAATCTCAAATATCATTTTAGAAATAGCCTGGTGCTCCTCACTCTTCCCACCGCTTCGAATCAGCTCATCTGGCAGCTCAAACCGACTCTACACTGCTCAAAACGTGTAGGAGAGTTGCACCCGCACGTTTCGGGGATTTCCGGGGGTGAAATGAATTTCGGAAACCGGCTCTGCTTCTCCCGGCAACCGGCTTTCCGTGTCGAACTGGGCTTCGTTCCATTCCGCATCCAGAATATTTTCCACCATGAGGGAAATCTTGTACGCTCCGAACCGATACCCAACGGTGGCATCCCACACCGTGTAACCATACGCCACCACAGTGTTGTCTTCATTTGCCGGCCGGTCGGTCATCCAGCGATAGCGCAGTGCCCCTTCCCATCCTTTGGGATGAATAAAGGTGAGCCCGCCCGTGGAGGTAAGTCGCGGTGCCAGGGGGACGTA
>JALWDQ010000516.1:0-3594 GCA_027039625.1 Calditrichia bacterium
ATACCCTATATACCCTATACACCCTATATACTTTATCCCCCCAATTCCCCTCCATCCCCCTCCCGAAGCGCCTCCAGTGCTTTTTGCAGGGCGGAATGTTGCTGGTAAGGGATAAACCGGATTCCGTAAAGCTCCCGAAAGGCGCGAGTCACTTTGTCCGCCAGGTGCTCCGGGGAAACTCCCGGGTGATATTGCCACACGGTGGCGGTGTGCTCCCGCATGTATTCCCGCATGGCACGGCGTTTGGCTTCCGGCAGATGGAGTAAATCCACCAGATGCTCATGCGCCTGCCCCAGTAGCAGCGAGCCGTGCTGCAAAATTGCCCGTTCGTACACCCGCTGGGCACTTCCGATTAATTTCCGACCTTCGATTTCCACTTCGTACCGGGCAGAAGTGGCAAAGCACACCGGGGCACTATCCGTTTTGTAAAAAGTGCGGAAATCCGCCTGAGCCTGCTGAAACTCCGCGGGTACCCCCAGTTCCCGTAACGCCCTGACAAAAGGGAGGTGCACCAGCCGGTAAAACTCCTCCACCTGAACATCGCGGATGGAATACACCACGCTGTAGGTTAATTCCTCAGCGTGCAATACGGCGCGTCCTCCGGTGGGACGCCGCACCACCTGAATACCTTCCTGCTGGCAGCGGGCGACATCCACATCCTCAATGTTTTGATGGTAACCCAGCGAGATGCAGTAAGGTTGCCAGGTGTAAAATCGGAGTAGGGGACGATCCAGCAACTTGCCCGTCTGGTGAACCAGAAAATCGTCCACCGCCATATTAAACGCACCGGAATAGGAAGAGCAGGGCCAGAGGTACCATACTTTTTCAGCAAAATCAGCCACGAACGAATCCCCGATTGCTCCTTTCCACAAATTTTAGAATTTCCTGAATTTCCGGCAGAGGCTGGAGGGTTTGCTGAATCACTTCCACCGCTTCTTTTAAGGTGTAATGGGATTGGTAAATAATGCGATAGGCTCGCTTGATTTCCAGGATAGTTTCGTTACTGAATCCTCGCCGGGAGAGGCCAATGTAGTTGGTACCGCCGTACCGTGCGGGTTCGCCCATCACCCGGATGTACGGGGGCACATCTTTATTAATCCGTAAGCCGCCGCCCACAAAGGCGTGGGTTCCAATTTTGACGAATTGGTGAATTGCCGTTAAACCGCCTACCGAAGCAAAAGAATCGATTTCCACGTGTCCGCCCATGTTCACCGCATTGGCGATGATGACGTTGTCGCCAATGATGCAATCGTGCGCAATGTGAGCGTAGGTCATGATGAAACAGTTCTTGCCCACCACGGTTTTCCAGTGGTAGTCCGTCCCCCGATTGATGGTCACGTACTCCCGGATGGTGGTGCCATCGCCAATTTCTACGGTGGTTTTTTCTCCGGAATATTTTAAATCCTGAGGGGGACCGCCCAGCACGGTGTAGGGGCCCACGCGACAGTTCTTCCCCAGGCGGGTGCCTTCTTCCAGCACCACCCCGGTGTCGATGTGGGTCCCGTCGCCCACCACCACATCACCCCGAATTACGGCATAGGGGCCAATGGTGACTCCCTCTCCCAATTGTGCTTTATTATCCACTACGGCTGTGGGATGAATTTGTACCACATTTTCCTCCGGAAATTAGTCGGAAAGGCATTTCCCCGCGCTCGGTCGAAGAGCTTCCTCCCCGGTGAGTGCAGCTTACGAGGGAGGGTAGTCTTCCGGGAAAACGCTTCCCATTCCATTTCTCTTTTCGTTTATGAGTTACGATCGACGATGGCCGCCATCATTTCGGCTTCTGCCACCAGTTCGCCGTTTACAAACGCCTTCCCTTGCATCTTGACGCTGGTGCTGCGGCGTTTGATTAATTCCAGCTCGAACACCAACTGGGCACCGGGGAAAACCGGTTTGCGAAAACGTACTTTGTCCATCCCCATAAAATACACCAGCTTATCCTGCGGATTCTCTTCGCTGTTTAGCAGCATGATGCCCCCGGTTTGTGCCATAGCTTCCACAATCAGTACTCCCGGCATGATGGGATGCCCCGGGAAGTGCCCCTGGAAAAATTCCTCGTTCCCGGTCACGTTTTTGAGTCCCACAATGCGCTTGCCCGCTTCGAATTCGACTATGCGATCGACGAACAGGAAGGGATAGCGGTGGGGCAAGATGCGCTGGATGGCTTCGAAATCGAACACCACCCCTTTGCGGGAAACATTCTGGTATTTGCGGGTGAGTTGCTGCTTCTGGTAGAATTTGCGCAGGCGGCGGGCGAACTCCATGTTGCTTTTATGTCCCGGACGCCCGGCCAGAATTTGCCCCTTAATAGGGGCTCCCACCAGAAAAAGATCACCTAACAAATCCAGCACTTTGTGACGGGCCGGTTCGTTTTTGAAGCGCAACTGGGTATTGTTCAGGATGCCGTTCTCCCCTACAAAAATGTGATCGTGAATTTTCAGGGTTTCCCGGATTTTCTTTTCGTTTATCTCGTCCAGTTGTTTATCGCAAATAACCACTGCATTGTGCAGGTTCCCGCCTTTAATCAGATTTTGATCAATTAGGATTTCCACTTCGTGCAGGAAGCAAAAGGTGCGAGCGGGGGCAAATTCCGCTACAAATTCTTTCTCCAGAGAGAAAAGTCCGGAATGCTGACTGCCCAGAGCAGGATTTTTGTAGTCGATCATCACTGTGACCCGGAAATCGTCCAGAGGCAACGCCACCAGATCGATGCTTTTTTTCTCATCGTGGTAGTACATGGATTCTTCAATTACCAGATATTCCTTCGGTGCATCCTGCTCCACAATGCCCGCCTCCAGCAGGACGTTGACAAACGGCATGGCGCTGCCGTCCCCCACCGGTGGTTCGGGAGCATTTAATTCGATGCGCAGATTATCTATTTCCAGGCCAGCCACTGCGGCCAGAACGTGCTCTACGGTGTAGATGGTTACTCCATCCCGTTGCAGATTGGTTCCCCGCAAACTGTCAATACCGTTATCCGGTACCACATAATCCACCAGAGCGGGAATTTCCAGAGCCGGATTCACATCGGTACGCACGAATACCACACCGTGGTTTTCCGGAGCCGGCCGAAAGGTAATGGTGGAAGGGGCGCCGGTGTGCAACCCCGTACCGGTGTAAGAAGATGGTTGCTTGATGGTGCGTTGTTTCTTCTCCATAAACTCAGTATCCCCTGCGTTAATTCTCATCCCCAAATTGTATGAATTGTGCTAAAATCTGCACAAAGATAATAAAGATAATAAATTTCCCTGAAAAATGAAAATAGCAATTTTTTCACGGGGAAAAACAATGCCAGCTTGACAAAATAGGGGTGGGATTTTATATTTTTTTAAATGAAAAATGCCCCAGGTGCTAAAAATTTTAGAATATATAGAATAAGGAGGATAATTTACCAAAATTCCGAAAGTAAGAAAAAACTCCTCCAATGAAACATTTCGTCCTGCTTGCATGGGATGATTCGTTCTGATTGTGCTGGAGAGATGCTTTTACTGTTTACACAGAAGAATCCTCGCCTTGCTAAAGCAGGAGGTTCTTCGTCTTGCTGAAACAAGACTCAAAATGACAGGTGGTTATTTTTTAACTAAACAATTTTAT
>JALWDQ010000517.1:0-1125 GCA_027039625.1 Calditrichia bacterium
CGTCGTGGTCGGTGTCGTTGGCACCGTTGCCGGCTTCCACAATGTCGTAGATGCCGTCGTTGTCGGCGTCCAAATCCAGGTAATCAGGATGTGTATCTCCATCAGTATCTCTTGGCGAAGAACAAGCTACATAAGGTATTAAGCCAAAACCCGCATCCACACTATCTGAACCCAAAGATTCAAAAGAAATCGATTTGATTTTTTTTCCGGGCGTTAAATTAGTAAAGGTCAACAATCCGAAGGCTTGACCTGTTCCGCCTCTACCATTTCCATCTTCATTCCCGTCTCCAATGGCATAATAACCCGAAACAGTGTATTTTGCTAAATGATCCGGAGTGGTTGGAAAGTAACTATTCAAATCCGGATAACTTATTGTAAAATCAAGATTGGAAGTGGTGGAACCATCCTCATAAGTTACCGTAAAGTTCCCAAATCTGTTATTTTCTAAAATATTATCAAAATATAATTTTAAGACCGGAACAGGGTTGGCAAACTCCAAAGTATAAGTAGCTCCATTAGGTAGCACCGACTCAGCTGCCCACAACCACGTAGCATCCGCATCAATAACATTTGCACCATTTGTACCGACATAAGTGTAGCTATTTGTACCACCACACATATCAAAACCGTTTCTCATGAAACCAAAAACATAACCTTTAAATTCGGGGCCGCCTTCATCTATATCCAAAATACCATCATTATCATCGTCTATATCTACATAATCATTAATACCATCTCCATCAGTATCGGTACAATTATCATGAACAGAGGCATCCGTTACTTCCGTGCCTTGACCTTGACCGCCATTGGCAACTAACGGAACGCCGTTGGCATCAACCCCACCGGCTAATTCATCATTAGCATTTAAATCACCATTTGAAAAATTACCCAATGCTTCTATGGCATCCGGGCATCCGTCATCATCACTGTCCGTGTCTAGTCTGTCAGAAACACCATCACCATCCGTATCCAAATCCACACAACCATTTTGGGAAATATTAATACCAATGGCGTCATTTTGATTATTGGAAGTAAAATCCGTAAGTTTTCGGTAACTATATACCACTTTATCAATCAATACATCTTTGTATTCATATTTAACACCCGAATCAAAAGAATAATAAC
>JALWDQ010000518.1:0-1123 GCA_027039625.1 Calditrichia bacterium
CTGTAAAATGGGCACCATATCCGAATGACCGGAGCGCGCGGCACTGACCGCGAAATACACATAGAACTCTTTATCGGGAAGTCCCTGACTCTCGTACTGGCGAAACTTCTGGTAGGCTTCCTCGAAGCGTCCCTGTTCGTAAAGCACGATCCCTTCCTGGTAAATTTGTTCACCCAGCAGACTCTGGGTTCTTCCCTGCGAAACCCACCATACGCCCGCAATCAGTGTCATCCAGACAAAAAATTTCATAAACCCGGGTTTCGTCCGATTCAAATCATCTTCCCTTATTAGCTCAACAGTACACACAAATTAAAGACCGGTTGATCCTCAAAACCAAATTCCACACACCACCCTCCCACCCTATCCACCTTATTTCCCTTATTTACCTTATTTCCCCTATTTCCCTTATTTACCCTATCTACCTTATTTCCCCTATATACTCTATATACTCTAAATCACTTCGACTCCCCTTCCCCGATGTACACTACCTCATTCCCTTTGCTTTCGTTACCCGAAGTATCCAGTGCCCGAACCTGATAATATCCCGGCAGGGTATTCAAGGGGAGCAAATATTCTTCCACCTTGATGGGTTCTTCCACCACCGCCTGGTAAGTTCCCATGGGCGATTTGGCACGGTAAATCCGGTATCCCACCATATCAAAATCCACCACCCGGTTCCAGGTAAGGCGATACCCTTCGGGAGTTTTCTCCACAAACACATTCCGGGGATGTGGTGGGGGCGTGTAATCGCGCACCTCGATTTTTCGTTCCAGGAACTTCTGGCTGTGGTTTCCGGCTTCATCCACAGCACCCAGACGCAAGATGTAATTCTGACCTTTGGTGAGCTGGGGGAAATACCCTGCCAGCGTATCCGCATGCACCTGGCGGTGAATAAACGCTTCTTCCTGCCCCTCTAAGAACAACATCACCTCATAAAAAGCCACATCGGGCGAAGGAGAAGGATTCCAGTTGATATGCACATCCCCGTTATGGCGCACTTCCATAATCATATCGGTTGGCGGAAGGGGAGGAATCGTATCCGGTACCACCACGCGGGTAAACCGGAAATCCGACAGATTCCAGGCCATATCCACCGCCCGCACGGCAATCCAGTACTCTTTAC
>JALWDQ010000519.1:0-1122 GCA_027039625.1 Calditrichia bacterium
CGCGAGGTGGTCATCGGCGAGCTTTCGTCTTTTCGCAAGGCGATTCTGCCAGCGCTGGCGGCAGTAGGCGGCATGGTCATCCCTGTTTTGATCTTCCTCGGGTTCAATCATGACAATCCCGCCGCCATGGAAGGATGGGCCATCCCCATGGCGACGGACATCGCCTTCGCCATTGGCGTGCTGGCTCTGGTGGGAAAACGAGCGCCGCTCAGGCTGGCTATCTTTCTGACGGCTCTGGCTATCGTGGATGACATCGGCGCTATTCTGGTGATTGCGATTTTCTACACAGCCCAGATCAATCTCACCATGCTTTTTGTGGGTCTGGCGATAGTGGCGTTGCTATTCCTTTACGCCAGGCTGGGAGGACGCTGGCTGGTGGTCTATGGCGCTTTGGGAGTTGTCACCTGGTTCGCCATCTACCTCTCTGGGCTGCACGCCACCCTGGCGGGCGTGTTGGTGGCGCTGACCATCCCCGTGCGCACCAAGGTGGATACGAAAAGCTTTAGCGACTGGATGCGGCAATTGCTCGATTGGTTCGATAGCGAATCCCGCGATAATGGCGAATGCGTGCCCACCTCGGTGCAACGCACTGCTCTTTTCGAGATGACCCAGGCCATCGAGCACGCTGATTCTCCTCTGCACCGGTTGGAGCATATCTTGCATCCCTGGGTGGCGTTTCTGATTATGCCCATCTTCGCACTTTCCAATGCGGGGATCATCATCAATCCCAAACTATTGGGGGCGCTTATGACGCCCCTGGCGTTGGGCATCATCCTGGGGCTGCTTGTGGGCAAACCCGTCGGCATCCTTCTTTCTACCTGGCTCGGCGTCAAGCTAAATCTCGGCTCGCTGCCCAAGGGAATCACGTGGCGTCACATCATGGGGGCGGGCGTTTTGGCGGGCATGGGCTTCACGATGTCGATTTTCATTACCACGCTGGCGTTCAGCACGGGCGGCGGCCATGCCGGATTGTTGGGGTTCAAGCTGGCCAGCCCGGCGCTATTGGCCAGCGCCGATATGGAGGAAATCCAAAATCTGGCCAAGCTGGCGATTTTGGTCGCTTCCACGCTGGCGGGCGTCATTGGTTATCTGCTTTTGCGCATCGCACCGCCGATAGCCACG
>JALWDQ010000520.1:0-3578 GCA_027039625.1 Calditrichia bacterium
GCACTACATCAGTCCCCAACCTACCTTTGTATTGCACTACCGGATGCATTTGAAGGACTCGCCCATTGATTCGGTAAAAGTGGAATTCGATCTTGCTCGTCAGGGCAGCCAATCGCCCGGGCGCTTGGTGCAGCCGCTGGAACCGGTTCCGGAAAAACCCGGGGTGTTCGCCATTGATTTGAAGCAGCGCAACATTACCCTGGTCAATGGAATCCGCACCCTGCGCTTTACTTCCCGGGATAAATCCGGAAACGAAAACCAGGTGAGTTTTACCTACAATGTGAATGTTTCTCCCGGGAATGAAATAGCCGATTTGTACAACTATCCCAATCCCTTTAATCCCTCGGGGGGCGAGGTGACGTACATTTCTTTCATCACGGGGATTGAGGGGCCTGTGGAATTGTACATTTACGATTTGAGCTTCCATCTGGTGTATTACCGGAAGTACAGCATGAGCGAGCTGGGGATGGGGAGCAAACGGAAGACGTTAATCTGGAATGGGCGCAACCTGCGCGGGCAGATAACGGCCAATGGAATTTATCTGGCTCGCATTGTCATTAACGAAATCCGCAGCCAGATTTTGAAAATTATGGTGAATAACAAATAGAGGGACGGGGAGCAATGAAACGGTTCATGGTGATTTTCTGGCTTTTTAGCGGGTGTTTTTCCGGGCTGTGGGCTGGGGGAAGTGTAACGGCATTTTTGCAAATTCAACCGGATGCAACCTCCCAGGCACTGGGGAGTGCCAATCAGGCCTATTCGGTGGGTGCAGCCGATGTGTTTATTAACCCCGCCCTTTTATCACAGCACCAGCATCTCAGTTTGCAGTTTACCAACATCGCAGATTGGGATCTGTACTATTACCTCTCCACCGCACTGGTTTACCCGTTGAATCTGAACAACGCTCTGGGAATTGGGCTGGTGGGCATGTCCGTCCCCGGCATCCAGGGATTTGACGAGTATGGGAACGAACTGGAGGAAATCTCCAACTATCAGCTTGCCGTTTATCTCTCCTACGCTCGAAAATTTTACCCCTTTGCGCTGGGGCTTACCGTCAAATATGTACAGATGGGCTTTTCGGGGAGTGATTTCGAGAATCTGGGCAAGGGCGCCGGATTCGAGATAGGCATGCACTACATCATCAATCAGTCCTTCTCGTTGGGTTTTACCTATCGCAACGATTTTGACATGTACTGGAGGCATGGTTACACCGACCATAGTCCTCGCAGTTTAAGCATGGGAATCAGTTTTGTCCCGCGCTGGGTGCGTCCCGGCTTCATGAAGCTGCTGGTGGGGTTCGACCAGATGAACGATTACCCCCTGCGGCTAAACAGCGGGCTGGAACTGCAATTGGTGGAGCGCCCCAGCGGGCTCACCTCCTTTGCCATCCGCGGTGGTGTGGGCAATTTTAATCTGGAAACCCGGGATTTAAGAATCGAGCCGGAAATGCTGGTGAATTCCGAGCAGCTTTTCACCGCCGGTGCCGGATTTACCCTGGGAAGCGAAACGGGACTGCGTGTAACCGTGAATTACGCCTTTAAATACATGAAAATTCTCGATCATCAGCATGTCATAACCACGCAATTTAATTTTTAACGATGAGGTTCAACATGCGAAAAGCCATATTTTTGCTTCTCTTCTTCTGGATTACCTGGGCAGGCGCTAAAAGCTATCTCCCCATTGCGCTTTACGATTGGAACGGGGCATCCTTTAAAATTCGCACCGCTGCTCAGTACGGCGATTCCCTCTACCTCTTTACAGACAAGCGCATGGTGGCTATTTTCGATACTCGAACCTACGAAATGCATTTTTACAATTTCCAGCTTCCGAATTTTGATTGGGACAAGGTGTACCATATGGAAGTGTTCCATCCCGATGAACTGCTGCTCTGCTCCGACAAAGGGTTGTTCAGACTTTCGATTCCGCAACAACAGGTGGATTTACTTCAGCCCGGGTTTTCCAGAGAAAAACCGGTGATGACCCGAAAATTCGGTGAATACATTTTTGTGCTTTATCCCGATGGGCTGGTGGTAGGGGATGGAAAGAGCTGGAAAAAGATTACCATTCAAAGACCGGGAGTCATTAAAAAATATCGGCAGCTGGTGCTCTCTGCCAGCGGAGACATCTGGCTGCTGGGGGATGAAGGGGTGTTGCAAATCTCTCGCGAGCGCCAGATTTTGTATTCCCGCAACAACCTTTTCCGCGAAAAACTGCTTATGCTGCAAAAGTCTGTGCTGGGGGAACTGATCCTCTTAACCCAGAAAAACATCTGGAGCTGGAGTGGGGAAAAGTGGAAACATCTGGCACGGTACAAAGAGGGCAATCGCCTCTTTATCGATATGATGGGAATCCCCTGGGTGTACGGCGACGGAAGTTTCTACATGTTCGACAAAGGCACCATGGTGCCCATCCGCATGCCCGGCGTGGTGAAGGATGCCCGGGTGCAGGAGGTGTTTGTCAATTCCCGCAACGACATGTTTTTTCTTGCTCCCGAGCAAATTTTTGCCTTCCACAACTTTGTGTACCAGCCAGAAAAAATTAGCTCCTTGTTAATGGTGAAGGGCAAGCAGTTGCTGAAATGGGGCGCCTGGCAATTCTTCCCCCGCTTGTTTCGCCAGATGGAAGCCGGATATGAATCCTTTTCCCTCTCGGAGAAAAAAGATTTCTGGAATAGCAAACTCAATTACTTCTTTACCGGAGGAGTGAATTATTCTCCGGAGGACGTCATCCGGCACACCATGGAACTGGAGAAAAACACCCCGGAGAAACGCTCTCCGGAGTTTGTGCGCACGTTGCTCTTCCAGAAGGATCCCGACCTGGCGATTTACTATCAGAAGAAGTTGAGCCAGACGGTTACCCGCCCCACCCAGATTGTGGAGGAAACTTACCAGCTGGGACATCTTTACCAGTTGAATGACCAACCCGGGCTGGCGTTTGCGGTGTTCCAGACGTTGTTAAATACTTACAGCATCTCTTCTCGCTCCACGGATTGGATGCTGCTGTATCTGGCGCAGCACAGCCAGAAGGAGGAAGACACCCGGCGCTACTGGGAGGTCTTGCGCAAGAACGGCAAAAACCCGGTGGTCATCAGTTACGCCCGTTTTGCGGATTATGCCAGTTTTGCCAGGCGGTATGTGCTGCAGCGAGCGGACACCATTATGGATGTGCAGCAATTTCCCTGGGCGTTGAATTACCAGTCCCTGTGCGCCAGCAACGAAGGGTTGTGGGTGGTTTCTTCTACCGGTGAGCTGAAGCAGTACGACCCTGCCAGCGGAGAGTCCCGCCGCATTCCCCGCGGGCGGGGAGTAAAGAAAGTGATTTCCACCCGGCTGGGGGTGCTGGCTTTAACCCGAAGTGGTAAGGTGAAGCGGGTAACCCCGGAGGGAGTTCAGGCGCTGGAACCTCCTCCCGGCAACCGCCAGCAAATTCTGGATATCTGGGTCGATGAAACCATTCCCTTTTTGCGCACCCGGAAAACTGTATTTTACTTCGACATGACCAGCGGCCAGTGGAAACAGATGCAGCTCCCGGTCATGATTCAGGGATTCGATATCATCAAAATTCTACCGGGGCTGGAG
>JALWDQ010000521.1:0-3577 GCA_027039625.1 Calditrichia bacterium
CAGAAAAAATTTTCTGCTTAATGATAAATTTTAGTTTTACTAATAAAAAAGGGCTTACGGAAGTAAGCCCTTTTTTGGTGGTGGCACCTCCCCGAATCGAACGGGGGACACACGGATTTTCAGTCCGTTGCTCTACCGACTGAGCTAAGGTGCCGCCATATTTTGCGCGCAAAATTTAACACCCCACACCCATTAAATCAACTGTTTTTTCAATCCAATTCCAACCTTTTCAGGAAAGAATTTAAGCCGAACTTCCCGGCGTTAACCGGAGGAATAACACCACCATTCCCAAATGCAGGGTAACTCCTTTAATAAAGTCGTTGTCCTTTTCACATCGGTTTCTGCGAGGTGGTTGAGTAATTTCACCTCAGACAAAACCAAATTCAGGAAAATTACTTACAGTTCGTTGCCCCATTCTAAACCATCTTAACCTGACGTCTATATTTTTCAAATTAACAAATCCGGGATACTGTTGACACAATGTTCTTCATGAAATGCAGAAGAAACAAACGGATTTTCTATTCATTGAATTTTTTAGGTTTTTTTTCTATATTTTTCATAAATCTGGAGGAGGTAAAATGGATCGGCGTGAATTCATCAAAAAGAGTCTGCTCATCGGCGCCGGTTTTTCATTTCTGCCTCCTGCATCCCTTCGCAGTGTAAATGCCATCCCTCAATCTCGGGTCGTCCAAATTACTCATGCGCAGGTTCGGCAGGGTCGCCATTTCTCCACCGACAAAATTGCCCGGATGCTGGACAACGCTCTGGCCGCACTTTACCGCACCGAACATCCCCACGAAATCTGGAAACAGCTTTTCTCTTATAAAGACGTGGTGGGAATCAAAGTCAACTGCCTATCCGGCAAACACGGTTCCAGCCACCGGGAACTGGTGGAGGTGATTGTGGAACGTTTGCAGCAGGCTGGTGTGGAGCCGGGCAACATTATCATCTGGGACCGATTAAATGCTGATCTGGAAAGCGCCGGATTTAAAATTAACTGGAAAGACCGCCGCAAACCACTCTGCTTTGGGAACGATGTTGCCGGCTATGACGACAAATTGTATCTAAACGGAAGCGTAGGCAGTTTAATTACCCGTACGGTAACCCGCTTAACCACAGCCATTATTAACGTGCCGGTGCTAAAAGATCATGGCATTGTGGGAGTTACTCTTTCCATGAAAAATTTCTTTGGCGCTATCCACAATCCCAACAAATACCATCTGAATGCCGGCGATCCCTATGTTGCCGACCTGTACGAAATGGAAATTATCCGGCGCAAGGTGCGTTTAATTGTATGCGATGCGCTCGTTGGGCAGTACGAAGGTGGACCGCCATTTAAACCGCAATGGAGCTGGCCGATGAACGGATTGCTTCTGGCGGTGGATGGGGTAGCACTGGATCGGGTGGGCTGGGAGATTATTGAACAGAAGCGCCGGGAACACAACTTCCCATCTCTAAAAGAAGCAGGTCGCGAACCGGTGTATATACTCACAGCAGGTAAAAAAGGAATTGGCGAAAGCAATTTAGAGCAAATCGATTGGGTAAAGATTGCCCTATGAGAACCGGGAACAAACAGGGAATGAATCGGCGAGAATTTTTAACCATGTGCAGTGTGGCAGGTGGTGGATTACTGATGGAGAACCTGATTCCGCACCTCCCTGCCGCACAGGTGTACGCTAGCGATGCCGAGCACATCCACGAAGCGCGCTGGTACAAAAAGCTCTCCCATAAAAAAGTACAGTGTAAACTGTGCCCTAAAGAGTGCACGGTGGACGACCGGGAGCGCGGCTACTGCGGCGTCCGGGAAAATTGGGGAGGGACTTACTACACCCTGGTTTACGGACGTCCCTGCACCTATCATGTCGATCCCATCGAAAAAAAGCCGCTATTTCATTTTCTCCCGGGAACTACGGCATTTTCCATCGCCACGGTTGGTTGCAATGTGGATTGCAAATTCTGCCAGAACTGGCAGATTTCGCAAATCCGACCCGAACAGGCTACCAATTTCGACCTGCCCCCGGAAGATGTGGTGCGCATGGCACGCAAATCCGGTACAAAATCCATTGCCTACACCTACACCGAGCCGGTGATTTTCTCGGAATATGTTTACGATACTGCCGCAGAAGGAAACCGCTGGAAGCTAAAAAGCGTGATGATCACCAACGGTTACATTCAGGAACAACCCATGCGCGATCTGGCCGAGGTGCTTTCGGCCGTTAAAATAGATCTCAAAGCATTCAGCGAAAAATATTACCGGGAGGTGGTGGATGGCGAGTTAAAACCGGTGCTGGATACGCTGGTGCTTCTGCGCAAGCTAAACATGTGGACGGAAATTGTTTACCTGGTGGTTCCCACCCTGAACGACAGCGATAAAGAATTTACCGAATTGGCGCGCTGGATTCGGAACAATCTGGGAAGGGATGTCCCCGTTCATTTTACCCGTTTCTACCCTCAGTACAAATTACAGAATTTACCCCCCACGCCGCAGAAAACCCTGGAGCGGGCGCGTGAAATTGCTCTGGCCGAAGGATTGCATTTCGTGTATATTGGTAACATACCCGGGCACGAAGGCGAAAATACCTATTGCCCTCAATGCGGAAAACGGCTGATACGGCGAGTGGGATTTTTTGTGGAAGAAAATGTGCTGAAAAAGGGGCACTGTCCTTACTGCGGAGCGAAAATACCCGGCATCTGGAAATAAACTAAAAAGAGGACGAATCTGTTTTTCAATAAAAGAAACAGGTCAACATAGGAGGAGTAACAAAACCGTGAAACGGCTTAAAATGAAGGAGGCTTTGGTTATGATTTCCCTGTTATTCTCCATTTTATATTCTCAAACATCTGATGCGGTACGGGAACCGGCAGTAGCGGGGATGTTTTATCCGGCCGAACCGGACACCCTGCGGGCAATGATTCAGGAATACCTGTCCCAGTCCCGGCAGGAAATTCAGGGGGAAATTGGCGGACTGGTCTCACCTCATGCAGGTTATATCTATTCCGGTCCGGTTGCAGCCTGGTCTTACAAACAAATCCAGGGGCGAACTTACGATGTAGTAGTCGTAGTGGCGCCTTCCCATTTTGAATATTTCCGGGGCGCTTCGGTCTTCCCCGGTGCTTATTACGAAACTCCTCTAGGACGCATTCCTGTAGATCAGGATTTAGCCAGAGAACTGGCCGAACAATCACCCAACATTCAACTTTCCATGAGTGGACACAGCATCTCTTTTACCGGACGCGGTGAACACTCGCTGGAAGTTCAATTACCTTTTCTTCAGATGGTGCTACCGGAATTCAAGTTACTACCCATCGTCATTGCCGATCAGTCCTGGGACAATGTGAAGCAACTCTCTCTGGCGCTGGCTCAGGTATTAAAGGGGAAAAAAGCATTGGTGGTGGCTTCTTCGGATTTATCCCATTACCATTCTTACCAAACCGCCTATGCGCTGGATGAAAAAATTCAAGAATTATTTAATGAATTCGATTACCAGGGTATCGTTAATGGCTGCGAGCAGCACGAAATAGAAGCCTGTGGATATGGCCCAATTGCCACAATGATGTACACCTGTCAGTTATTGGG
>JALWDQ010000522.1:0-3577 GCA_027039625.1 Calditrichia bacterium
TGTTCCATCGCTCTATGGGCCGGATGGTTTGCAAATTCTTTCTCCGCACATGGAATCTCGCATTCCTCTGAAAGTGACCAGCTTTCCTTATCTGCTCTACCATTTGCGAGCAATTCGCCCGAATGACCTTTTTGTGCGCAACGAATTGGATTATTCCTACTATATTAAGCGTTTTCTCCAGCTGTTCTCTCCGGATGAGCACAAGCTGGAACTGAAAAGTGATAAATTCGGGCGAGCGGATACGGTTTTGAATGTGAGCCGGTTCCTGAAGCATGGGCGCTACGGGGTGGTGGGCTACATGATTGCCACACCGAAACCCAGGAACTGCTTTAGCGACAGCCTGAAACTTCAGGGATTGATGGTTCGCACGGATCTGGGCATTTTTACTCAGTTTTTCCCCACGGAAGGGATTATCATGGTGAACCGCATCAGCGATGGAACGCCGGTAGCCGGGGCAACCATCCGAATTTACCGCAGGGAGGATTTCCCCACAATTGAGAAACTGCGCAAACAACACCGCCAGCCTTCGCAAAATAGGTTTAAACCGTGTCTGGTGAAAAAAACAGATGCACAGGGGATGGTGGTGCTGACCCTTGAAGACATTCGCCGCTGCGCTTCCCGGAAACCCCTTCGGCACAAACCTGCCGACAACGATTTGTTGTTCTATCGCCAACATCTGGGATGGCGTTCTCCACCTAAACTGCTTATTGTAGCCGAAACCGATAGCGATTGGACATTCCTCCAAACCTCATCGGGGGGAAATCCCTCTATCTGGACTCTGGGGGTGCTGCATGGATGGGAGAGCTATAAACCCATTCCCCGAGCGGTGATGTTTACAGACCAGAACCTGTACCGCCCCGGAGATACCGTGCGGGTAAAAGGG
Source organism: Calditrichia bacterium (assembly GCA_027039625.1). GTDB lineage: Bacteria > Calditrichota > Calditrichia > RBG-13-44-9 > RBG-13-44-9 > JALXCH01. The sequence continues at coordinate 884 of JALWDQ010000522.1, forward strand.
GTGGTGCGCTACCTGCAATTCGGGCAGCTCCGAACTGCCTCCGGACAAACGTTTTCCATTTCTCTGCTGGATGATATGGGCAAACGAAAATATCTGGGGAAGGTGACCACCAACGAATACGGAACATTTTCTCTGGAAATTCCGCTCCGGGAAGGGCAACCGCTGGGGTATTATCAGATTTATGCGGTGAATAAAAGGATTCCCCTCAACATTTCCGCCCACTTCCGCGTGGGAGAATTCCGGCTGCCGGAGTTCCGGGTTAAATTCCAGAGCAATCCGCATATTGTTGCAGTGAACCAGCCGCTCACTTTAAGCTGGGCGGCGAAGTACTATTTCGGTGCTCCCATGCGCAATGCTAAAGCTACCCTTCACGTAATGCGTCAGGAGTTCTCCTATCAACCGGCAGAATGGGAGCAATATGATTTTGGCGTTCCGGTGTATCTGCGACCGGAGAAGGCAACTCTGGCCGGAGTGTACCTAACAGAATCCTCCCGTCTGGATGAGCAGGGGAAAGGGGAGAAGAGTCTGCGCTTTCGGGAAAGCGACGCACCCTTCCCCATGATTTACCGCTGTGACCTGGAGGTGGAGGATGTCTCGCATCAAACGGTGAGTGCTCGAACCAGCGTGGTGGTTTTGCCGGATACCCATCTGGTGGGGGTGCGGGTGAAGGATTGGATTGTTGGCAAAGAGGAGCCCATCCATGCTGATATTGTGGTGGTGAGTCCCGGAGGCCGCACCCTGCCGGGAGTTCCTCTGCGGGTGCGTTTACTGAAACGGGAATATCATTCCATTGAGGTAAAACGTCCCGATGGAGAACTTTCCGTAGAGAACCATCTGGTGCTGACGCCGGTGGATTCTCTGGAAATCACCAGCGGGAAGGAACCTGCCGCCGTGCAACTGAAAGCGCCCAAAGCGGGGAGCTATGTGTTGTGGGTAAGTCCCCGGGGCGAAAAGCGTGCCGGACTTGCCACGGCGGTGGCGCTGTGGGTAGCGGGGGAGGATTATGTTCCCTGGAAGGAAGAGGGCAGCGACCGCCTGAAAATTGTGCTGGATCGTGAGGAATATCAAATTGGGGATACAGCGGTGGCTTTCATTCAATCGCCATTCCCCCGGGCAAAATTGTTCGTTACCATTGCGCGGGAAAAGATTTTCCAGCGCGATCTCCGGACAATCCGGGGAGGCGCTTACACCTACCGCTTTGTGGTAACCCGAGAGATGATTCCCAATGCTTATTTCACCGCTGCACTAATTCGCCAGGGCAAACCGCTGGTGGAGGTGGAGGAGGATATGACCGCTCATCTGGAACGCATTGGTGCCATGCCGTTTAAAGTATCCACTGCTCTCCAGCGGCTTCAGGTGGCAATAGAGAGCAAACAGGATACCCTCTCTCCGGGCGATTCGCTCTTTTTGCGGTTTCGGGTTCACAGAGCGGATGGAACTCCCTCCCGTAGTGAACTTACCGTGATGATTGTGGATGAAAAAGCGCTGGCTCTTACCGGGTATTCCCTCCCGGATCTGGTGAACCAGATTTTCCGTACCCGGCGGCTTTCCACCCGATTTAATGATAACCGCCCGTTTGTAGTTACCGAGCAGACCCTCTTACAGAAAGGAAGCGGCTACGGGGGCGGCTTCGAGATGGGATTTGGCAGTTTGCGTATCCGGAAGAAATTCCTGAAGCTGGCTTATTTCAATCCTTCGTTACCCACTAACCAGCAGGGGGAGGCACAGGTTCGCTGCAAACTGCCGGATAACCTCACCACCTGGCGGGTAATGGTGGTAGCGGTAGAAAAGGGGAATTATTTTGGTAACGGTGACCACAAACTGGTGGTAACCCAGCCCTTCCTGGTGCGTCCCATTTTACCTCGTTTCGTGCGGCAGGGAGACCGCTTTCTGGCGGGGGTGGCGGCAACCAATTTAACCGGAAAACCCGGGAAGGCGGTGATTCAGATGGCTTCCCTCCGGAACGGGATTCAATTAAGCGATAAAAAGACCTCGGCACAGCAGATTGACCTGAAACCGGGAGAAACCCGCCCGGTACTTTTCTCGCTGGAGGCGCAACGAGAGGGAGAAGTCCCGCTGCAATTCCTGGCAGAGCTGCGGGGAAGCTTCCGGGGTAAGCCGTTCAGTAAAAAGGATGCACTGAAAGTTCCCTTAAACGTAGAGCATTTGCAAACCACCGAGGCGGTGGTGGTTACCGGAAGCACGGAAAATGAGTTTATTCAACCATTAAAGATAACCCCGGATATTTTCCCGGAGGCCGGAGGGTTGGATTTGTTTCTTTCGCCCACTGCGCTTACCGATATTGCCGAAGGTGCCCGCTATCTGGTGGAATATCCCTATGGCTGCCTGGAGCAAACGGTTAGCCGCCTGCTGGTGCTGATGGAATTGAAATATCTCTCCGAAAAATACGGTTTCCGGATACCCACGGAGAAACCGCTTCCCGAACTAATTCGGAAGAACCTGAAAAAAGTGTACCGCTTGCAGAACTGGGACGGCGGTTTCAAATACTGGGACAACGACAGAAACTCGGCTCCCTATCTGGCCAGTTATGTGGCCCGGCTTTTCCGGCGCTCCCGGGAGTTGGGCTATCAAATACCCGGGGAAGTGCTCCAGCCTTTCATTAAATATCTGGAAAAGGTGTACCGTGAACCGCCACGATTCCTCGAGGACTGGAAGTCGCGTGCAGAATTCCGT
>JALWDQ010000523.1:0-3577 GCA_027039625.1 Calditrichia bacterium
GCGCTCCCGGGAGTTGGGCTATCAAATACCCGGGGAAGTGCTCCAGCCTTTCATTAAATATCTGGAAAAGGTGTACCGTGAACCGCCACGATTCCTCGAGGACTGGAAGTCGCGTGCAGAATTCCGCCTGGGTATTTTGCAGGGATTACAGGATTTGCAAATTTCGTACGAATCGTATTATGAGGAATATTTCAATCGGCGTGCGGAATTAAGCAGCAAGGCACGGCTCCAACTGGCGAAGCTCCTTTCATCCACTCCGGGGTGGCAGGAGGAAGCTTCCCTGCTGTTCCGGGAGATTCGAAATCGGGTGGTGTATTCCGCCCGCACCGCTCATCTGGAATCTGGCAGCAGTGTTCCCCCGCTCTGGGCATTTCTGGATTCCCCGGTGGTGTTTACCGCCCGAGCCTTTCCTCTTTACCGGAAATTAGCCCCAAAAAGTGCCGATCTTCCCGCATTTGTGCAATACCTCCTCAAAGCACGGAAAAAAGGACGCTGGCGCAATACCTACGAAAATGCCCGGGTTATCGATGCCCTCACGGAGTATTCCCTTACCCGGGAGGGAGAAGCAGCCAATTTTGTAGCCCAGGTGCTGGTAGATGGAAAGCAGCTTCTGAAAGAAAATTTCCCCAATTACCGGACGCCACCGGTGGAAAAGCACATTCCGTTAAGTCAGTTCCAGCCGGGGGAAAATCGGATTGTGCTGAAAAAGGAGGGGAAAGGGAAGTTACATTTTGTGCTTTCCTATCGTTACCGTCCCAGGGGACTGCTGCCCGGGCAGCGGGAAGGGTTTACCATTCGCCGGGAAGTCGCCCTGGCGGATGGAAACAAGCGACTGGGAGAATTTGATGAAAAGACCACGCCCAATTTGCGGGTAACTGTGGGACAGGTGCTGCGCATTACGCTGGTGATTCAAAGCGACCAGAGCGGTTACCATGTGGTGGTGGACGATCCCCTGCCCGCGGGGCTGGAAGCTATCGATCGCACTTTGAAAACAACCACGCGCCGCTATGAAGCAGATGAGGAGCGGTCTTCTCTGCTGGCAAATCATGCCGAAATCCACGACGATCGGGTGGCGCTGTTTACCGATTATCTGCCAGCGGGCGTGTACCGTTACACCTATCTGGTGCGCGCCACTACAGAGGGAGATTTCCTGTGGCCGGGAGCGACTGTCTCCCTTATGTACGAGCCGGAACAGTTTGGCCGCTGCGCGGAGGGAAAAATTACCGTGGAAAAGCGGTGAGTTGAGATTCCTCTGAAATAAAAGGGGAGGGAGGAAACCTGGATTGGGGAGATTTTTAAGGGGGTTCATTTCGGAAAAGGGAGAAAGGAACCTCATGATGGGAAACGTATAGGAGGTTCCAGTTAAGTATGCCATTGTGTTTTTAAAATCCGCGAGAAGTTTAGAATTTACACGCTTTACGAAATTAAGCTCTTACGCTCGTCTAACCGTGGTTAAAACCGCTTCCCCGCAAATTTGCTAAAGAATATCCTTTTCCCTTACCACGATCTCTTTTAAATTATTCCCGGAGTGTTCAGGAAATTTTTTGTTCTTTTTGAAAGGAGCAAATTTTACTGAACTATCTCTTAACGATTTGTTAGCAATTATACCGGGTTGCACCATTATTCGGACTGTTGTATCGTTGGGGAATATTTTTATGAAGAAAGTTTTCTACCTCCTTGCTGTTTTACTGATGGCCGTTGTTCTCTTTCGGTTCACCCCAATTTTTTTCCCCATTACTCAATCGGATATTCACAGGGAGCCGTTTCATTCCGTTATTTTTTATGACCGGAACGGGGAACTCTTGCAGGAGGTGCTTTCGCAGAGTGCCAGCCGCTCGGTGTTTGTGCCGCTGGAGAAAATCTCTCCCTACTTCATTCAGGCCATGATTGCCACGGAGGACAGGCGGTTTTACCGGCATCACGGGGTGGATTATCTGGCGGTGTTCCGTGCCGCTTGGCAGAATATCACTCACCGCCGCATCGTTTCCGGAGCCTCTACTATTACGCTGCAACTGGCGCGTTTGCTTCATCCCGCTCCCCGTACATTGTGGAATAAATTGCGAGAAGCTTACCGGGCGTATCGATTGGAAGCGGGAATGAGCAAGCGTGAAATTCTGGAGGAGTATCTCAATCGGTTGCCCATGGGAGGGAATTTGTACGGGGTGGAAAGTGCAGCCCGCACTTATTTCGGCATTCCTGCCAGCGAACTCACCCTGGCGCAGGCCAGTTACCTGGCGGCGATTCCCAACTCTCCCAACCGATACAATCCCTACACCAATTCCCGGGGAATTCGGGAGAGGCAAAAACGGGTGTTACAGCAGATGGTTCGGAACGGTTTCATCTCTCCCCGGCGCTTTTCCGAAGTTCTGAAAACTACCGTTCACCTGCGCAAACAGACCTCTTCCTTCCTGGCACCTCATTTTGTTTTTCACCTGATGAAGCAGCTTCCTCCCGGTAGCAATACCGTGCGCACCACCATCGATTCCCGTCTGCAACGCATGGTGCATGAGCAGGTTCATCGGGTGCTGCGGCAGTTGAAGCCGTACCATGTGACCAACGCGGCGGTGCTTCTGGTGGAAAATAGCTCCGGGGAGGTGCTGGCTTATCTGGGTTCTGCCAATTATTTCGATGAAACCATTCAGGGAAAGTTCGATGGGGTGCAGGCATTTCGGCAACCGGGTTCGGCGCTGAAGCCCTTTTTGTATCAACTGGCGATGGAAAAAGGGTTCAATCCGGCTTCACTCATCTCGGATATTTCCACCCGCTATACCCTGAACAGGGGCATCTATGCACCCCACAATTATTCACAGGATTTCCATGGGCCGATTCGGTTGCGGGAGGCGCTGGCCAATTCTCTGAACATTCCCGCCGTGCGTACTCTGGCACAGATCGGGGTGGAGGACTTCCTGAGGCGTTTGCGAGAGTACGGATTTACCTCCCTGCAGAAGGATGCCGGTTATTACGGGGTAGGTCTGGCGCTGGGCGATGGGGAGGTTTCGCTTTATCAGATGGTGCAGGCTTACAGCACTCTGGCGCGCTATGGACGCTGGCAACCGCTGCGGGAAGTGCTTTCGGTGAACGGAACACCGGTACCCCGGGACACCACCGGAGTTCACACCATCTCCCGCCCGGAATTTCACTTTCTGATTGCCAGTATTTTAAGCGACCACCGCGCGCGGTCGGCGGAGTTTGGTCCCAACTCCGTGCTGAATCTTCCCTTCCCCTGTGCGGCGAAAACCGGCACTTCCTTTCGTTTTTGCGACAACTGGACGGTGGGATACACCCGGGATTATACCCTGGGTGTCTGGGTGGGGAATTTCGACAACACCCCGATGATGCGCGTTTCCGGAGTAACCGGTGCAGGCCCAATTTTTGCCGCCATCATGCAACTGCTTTACCGGGAAGCTCCCGAGCCGCTTCCCTTTCCCGTGCCTCCCGGCGTGGTGGAGGTATCCATCTGCCCCCTCTCCGGCAAACGTCCCACCTCCGCCTGCCCCACTCGCATTCAGGAGTGGATTCCCAAACGGGATTACCCAAAATATTTGCAGGAGCACTGCACCATGCACATTCGGGTAGG
>JALWDQ010000524.1:0-1118 GCA_027039625.1 Calditrichia bacterium
CCACCCGATGCCCATCGGGGAGGTTGCGGTTGTACACAATTTGCCCTCCGGAAATGGCCATTCCCCGCCGGTTGCCCTTGATTTTCTCCTCAATAATCTGTTTCAGAAAACGGCCCGTGGCTTTAAACTCCACCAATTGGTTGCCAAAGGGGAGTACCTTAAACACATCCTCCCGGGTGATGGGGCCAACTTTAATATCTGCCCGAATGCCTCCATAATTGCTGAAAGCAAAATCGGCATGGAATTTTTCCCGCATGGCATCGGTGACCAGGTTGTACATGGGTGCCTCGCCCACACCGGCGCGGGTCAGCGCGGTTTCGGTGTAACCGATCACCTCGTGAAATCCCTTCTCGTAAATTTTTTGCTGGGCGCGCATGTAGGCCAGAACCGCACTGTCCGGCCAGAATTCATCTTCCTGCAACAGGAGCAAAGTGCCCTGAACGGAAGGTAAGCGGTATCCCCGAATGGAATGGGTCTTCCGGTCGATTTCAATCTTCACCCAACCCAGATTTCCTCCATTTCCGTAGTTCTGGAAACACAGAGTGTGAGTTACCGGATCTTCCCAGGGCATCTGGTAACCCTTGTGAATATGACCGCTGAGTAAAATATCGATTCCATGCACAAAGTGGGCAATCTCCATGGCGTTCGCATACCCGCGCTTTTCCACTTCCTGATAAGTGATTTTTTGCAAATCCCGATAGCCTTCTTCCCGATCGTAGGGCAAACCCGTGTGGGTAAGGGCAACCACCAGATCAACTTTTTCTTCCTGCCGCAGACGATCCACCCACTTCTGTAGTGAAGGAATTTCCGGCAGGAAATCCAGCCCCTTCACATTTTCCGGAAAACTCATGTACTTGGTGCCCACCGTGCACACCCCGGTAAAACCAATGCGAATGCCCTGAACCTCCTTCACAATGTAAGGTTTCAGGGGTGCCCAGATGTTTCCCGTTTCCTCTTCTACGATGTTGCAGCACACCCAGGGGAATTGGGAGGCTTTAATGAGTTCTTCCAGATTCTCCTTCCCCAGGTCGAAATCGTGATTACCGGGAACGCATACGTCGTAACCCGCTTTGTTCATGTATTCTACCACGACTTTGCCTTTGGAGAGGGTACCCACC
>JALWDQ010000525.1:0-3554 GCA_027039625.1 Calditrichia bacterium
ATAAAGAAGGAAAAATTCCGGGATCGAGCGTTGCCCGAGAAGTTATAACCTCCAGCATCAAAAGAACAATCCAAGGTACCAACCAAATCCGTTTCATGATAGGTAACCTCCTCTTAATCCTCTTAAATATCGCACATGCGCATGTATGCATATTATGATCTCAAAAAAAATTTACCTAATCCATCCAGGGCCACTGCTGGGCTTCGGGACTCTGCGGATACAATTCTTTTAATTCCGTCATCCGTGCCCGGAATCGTTTATTATCCCAGGTCTGCAAATACTCAATCATCGCCAATCGGAAAAAGAGCGTTGCTGCCCGAGGATTGTTGGGAAACAACCGCAAGCCATCCTGGAGTACCTTTTTCGCTTCCTCATATTTTCCTTTGGGAATGAAATATTCCGTCAGTCCCAACCGCAGAATCATGCGGAAATCCTCCACATTCAGATAGCCGGGTACATAAAAATAAGATTTCCCGCGATAATCCAGGACGTAAAAAGAAGGCGTCCAGACGGCCGACAGCTGTACCCGTTCCCGGCGATCTTTGAGAATATCCAGTCGCAGGGGAATAAACCACTCCCGCAGTTCCCGATAGACATCCGCATCCGGGTAGGTTACCGCGTACATTTTCTTACATCCCGAGCACCGCTCCCGATGAAATTGTAACAGAATCGGTTTGCGCTGCTTTTGTGCCACCGTTTGGGCTTCTTCCATATTAAAATACCAATCCGACCAGATATCCTGCACCATTTTCCTTTCCCCCATTACGATGATACCGGAGTATTTTTCGTCTTTTCACTCAAGGCATATCCAATCACGCAATATCCGTTTTCCCTTTTGGCCAATCGGTCATTCAAACGCTTCAGGTCCTCCGGATATTTATCTTTAAAATGCCGTTTGACAATTTCAAACAAATCCCGCAAGCATTGGGAACCTTCCCAATTTAAACCATAATAAATCCAGGTTCCCACCCGATTGGTTTTCACCATATTGGCGTTTTTCAACACCGTTAGGTGCCGGGAGACCTGGTACTGGGGGACTAACAGCGCGTCGGTCATCTCGCACACACACAACTGCTCCCCACTTTGCACCAGGATATTCACAATGCGCAGTCGGGTTTCATCGCCCAGTGCTTTGAAGACTTTCAGGAAATCCATCATCCCCCCTTTTTCTCGATATATGCATATATGCGCATATAAGATGCAAGAGAAAAAATTTTTTCTCCCCGCAAATAAATCGGCTTTACCAGAACATCAGGAGTTCAACTCTCAAAGACAACAGGATTTGGCATCAAAGCACAAACAATTTCCTCCACCCACACAATCATTCATTAGATAAATTGAATAAATGCGACCGTGCCCCCGGTCCCCGCGCAACCCTTTTTCTTCCGTGTGTAAACTGCCTCCTTTTCTTTTCTGCCCCAGATTCTTACCACCCGTTTTTTACTTTCTGCGGATTGCTCATTTCCAAATTTGGCATACGATATGCTTTAATTAATTTTGTAAATTAACGTGAATCACAAAAGGAGGAACAAATCGTGGCATATAAAATTGGTCTGGCACTGGGCGGCGGTGGAGCCCGGGGATTTGCCCATATCGGTGTACTGAAGGTGATGGAGAAGGAGCACATCCCCATTGATCAAATCACCGGCTGCAGTATTGGAGCCATCATCGGCGGATTGTATGCCTATTTCCGGAGTGTGGAAAAAGTGGAAGCCTTTATCAGAGAAATCATCAAAAAACCGATTTTTAAGGAACTCAACCTGGATGTGTTTTCTCCTGCTGAGCAGGACACCTTCATGCACACCTTTCTGAAACTAAAACGGTTTTACACCCTCATCAAAAGTATAAAAACCCAATCCGTTTTTGAGCCGGAAATTATCGAGAAGGTTTACGAACCTTTTCCTGATGTTCCCATCGAAACTTTGCCCATTCCCTTTGCCACCATTGCCACGGATTTGATTTCCGGGCGGGAGATTGTCATCAACCGAGGCAGCCTGAAGACCGCTATCATGGCCAGTGCCGCTATTCCCGGAGTATTTCCACCGGTGCCGCTGGAGGATATGCTCCTGATAGACGGAGCCGCTTCCGATAGCATCCCGGTGAACGTGGTGCGCGGACAGGGGGTAAAATTCGTGGTGGCGGTGGACGTCTCTCACTGCCTGGGTGATGTGCAGGAGCTGGATACCGGATTGCAGATTGTGCAGCGAGCAGATGAGATTGTCTCGTTTCACCTCTCCCGGCAGCGCCTTTCCGGCGCCGATTTAATCATTCGCCCCGCAGTGCGCCACTACTCCTGGGCGGACGTGCGCAAAATGAAAGAAATCATCCTGGCCGGTGAAGAAGCCGCCATGGAACAGTTAAATATCTTAAAACGATTTGCCAATCACGGGCAGGCCTCATGAATATTTACTCGCTACCAGCTCTGATTTCTTTTACCCTGAACTTCAGTCTGGCATTCATTGTGCTGATGGATGCGCCCCGTGCCCGACTCAATCGCTGGTTCTCGGCCTTTATCTTTAGTTTCGCCCTGTGGAACATCTCGGAAATCATTATCCTGAACAGCCACAGCGAAATGAACGCCTTTTTCTGGGCACAGGTGCTGTATCGAATTATTTTTCTGGCTCCGGCCTTCTTCGTCATTATTGCTTACCATTACCCCAGAACCTTCCAATCGTGGGCCAGTAAACCCCTGTTCTACATCCTGGTATTCTCCATTCCGGTACTTGCGCTGCTTCTCTCTTTCCCCAATTTTAAAATTGAACTGGTGCATCTGTACCCGAACTCCCCCATTTATTACTATCACTTCACCTTCACCAGAGATATTTCTTTCGTTATCCTGCTCTCCATCCTGGTTTTTTACTTTTTGTGGGGGAATCTGGTGCTTTTCCGTAAGCGAGAGAAACTGCGTACCATTCGGTTAAAACGGCAAACCACCTTCTTCCTGGTGGGAATCAATCTGGTGTTTCTGATTTTTATTGGAACGCAGATTCTCCACCTCATTTTTCAGAAGGTTCTCTCCTACTATTTCCTTTCCTCTGTGATCACTTTCGTGATTGATGCCTTTTTCTTTGTGGCGGTAGTGCAATTTCGAATTTTCCGTCCCCGGAAGCTGCTCAGTGCCGGGCTCTCTTACACGCTGCTTTCCTCCTTCGCTCTGGCGGTGTATTTCATCATCGTGAAGAGTCTGGCCGAAAGCCTCACCACCTATTTTCACATTAATTCCTACACGGTAAGCGGTTTGTTGATTTTCCTCTTAATTCTGCTCATCAAACCGTTCGAAAAAAAACTAAACCATCTGTTCGATACCCGCATTAATCGGAATATTCACCAGTACCGGAAAAACTCTTTAAAATTGTTTCGGGATTTGCAGAAATACATGGAGCCGGAGCAATTCTTTCAGTACGTGGAAAAATTTTTGAAAGAATAGACTTGGAAGAAGTTCCAATCGATTTCAAACCAGTAGCAAACGCAACAAACGATATTCTTGATGTTTATGAAAAACCTCTTAATGAAATAAAAACAATAGTCAATAAAGTTGCTAATGGAGAACATAT
>JALWDQ010000526.1:0-3548 GCA_027039625.1 Calditrichia bacterium
GCTTTATATTGCTGCTTACCTGAGGAAACTGGGTTACGAAATAGATTTTCTGGATTGTCTGGATAAATACCATCCCGATGTATTGCAGCGGCAGGGACGCACGGCGCCCAGAGTACGCAGGTACGGAACCGGTTCTTTTTATCGAGAAATTGTGGAAAAACCGGCGGTGCTAAATTTTATTCCCCGCCATTTTGCCCGCTATGGGTTTCCGGAAGAGATTTTTCTGAAGGAATTGCACCAGCGTCCTCGTCCCGATGCTGTGCTGGTAACTTCGTTTATGACTTACTGGTACCCGGGGCCCAAACGGGTGGTAGAGTTGGTGCGTCAGGTGTGGCCGGGGGTTCCGGTGATTCTGGGAGGAATTTATGCCACGTTAATGCCGGAACATGCCCGGAAGGTGGTTCAACCGGATTATCTGATTACCGGACCGGGAGAGGTTCAGGTGGCGCAGTTGTTAAAATCCCTGCTACCGGATGCTCCGGATCCGGAACCCTTTCCTAGAAGTTTGGATGATTTCCCTCCACCGGCATTCGATCTCATTCGCCATCCCGATTACTACATTGTGATGACCTCCCGGGGATGTCCCTTCCGCTGCACCTTTTGCGCGACGCATAAGATCAGCGGGCCGTACGCCCGACGCCAACCACAGAAAGTTGTAGAGGAAATTGTGGAGCAGACGCGTCGTTTGCGGGTAAGGGATGTGGCATTTTACGATGATGCCCTTTTGTTGCACAAAACCCATCATTTTTTACCCATTATGCACTCGCTGATGGAGCACAAGCGATTAAATCTGCGTTTTCACACTCCCAACGGATTGCATGTGCGCCAGATTGATGAAGAAGTTGCTGCGGTGTTCTTTCGTGCGGGATTTCGTACCATTCGTTTAAGTTTTGAGTCGGTAAGTGCCGAGCGATTGCAGGATATGCGCAACAAAGTTACTCCGGATGACCTGGAAAGAGCCGTTCAACATCTGGAGACGGCAGGATATCCCCGCAAGAAGCTGGAGGCGTATGTGTTAATGGGACTTCCTGAACAGCCCCTGGAGGAAGTGTATCAAAGCATTCTTTTTGTGCATTCGCTGGGTATTCAGGTGCGACTGGCTTCATTCTCTCCAATTCCCGGTACGGTGGATTACCAGCGGGCCGTGGAACGTGGATTGTTCCCTGCCGATGCCGATCCTTTATTGACCAACAAATCTGTTTATCCTCTGTACCGCACCACCGAAGCATATTGGCGGTTTCATCAGATTCGGCAACTGGTGATTGTCCTCAATCAGGGAGTAGAGCGGGGTGTCAATTTGCTTTCGCCACGGGAGTTTCGGGAGGCTTTCTTTCGGATTGCGGAGTTGAGAGGAAATGAAGGATAGGGCGTAAAGCATAGAGCATAGAGCATAGAGCATAAAATATAAGGGGAAATAGGGTAAATAGGGTAAATAGAGTGTATAAGGTAGATAGTGGGAAGGAAGGGGGAATGGAAAATGAAAAATGGAAAATGGAAAATGAAAAATGAAAAATTGAAAAATGTCAACTCATTCACTGGATTCTTCGGATATTCCACTAGATGCAGTGCATGGGCAGGATGGTGTGCCTAAAATGGTAATTTTATTTGAAAAGATGAGAAATTCTTTAACACTGGAAGCTTCAACTGGTGAACGTTTAGTTGTCACGGTGAGAGGCCACGAAGTGGCCGAAAGATATTAGTCCATGGCCTTCCAGCCATGGGAAAGGAAAATCCCACCCACCTCGTTTTAGTTCATGAGGGACGGCAGATATAATTATGAATTTTGAATTTTTGCAACCACAGAGAACACAGAATACACAGTCAGACGCTGATCCTTTGGAAAAACACAGAATTGAATGAAGATTAAAATAGAAAAATGAATATTTTTATAAAGGGAGTGCGAAGCACTCAAACAAGAATAGCTCAGGGCGAAGCCCTGGAAATAGAGAACATCCCAAAAATTTAGCCCTGAAAGGGCGATACTGATGGAATTGTTAATTTTGAATTAATTTTTGCAACCACAGAAGATACAGATAGGCACTAATCCCAGGGAAAAACCACAGAGGACACAGAAGACACGGAAAGGAATGAAAAATGAAAAATTAAAAATGATAAATGAAAAATGTGTGCAATGGAAATATTATATGAATATTTATTGAGGGATTTTCAGGAAAATTAAAACGAGCTCCTTAGATTTGAAAAATAACATCCTCTGGCAGGGTATGAGGCCACGGAGTGGCCGAAAGATATTAGCCCATGGCCTTCCAGCCATGGGAATGGGAAATCCCACCCAATTCATATTAGAATTGAAGGGACGGCAGAAATAATAGTAGTAATGAAAAATTCCTGAATTTTTTACCAGCTTAACCGGATAATGAAATATTTTGTTTGGTGAGCACGTTTTGTAGATTTTGTATTGTAAAATTGAAATTTGTGATTTGGAATTTGCGTTTTGAAATATTCCACCACCGTCCAATGCGCGCTATTATTGCAAACCTGGCGGCTTTCCCGTGATTTTTCAAGGTAGGTTTTTAATATGCTGAGTTTTGTACCCCATTCTTTCCGATTTAGTACCAGTGTAATTAAAAATTCTACCAATAGTTAACCAAAATGAAACGTAAGGTATTTTTCAAAGCTATCATGTAATTAATAAAACAGCAGATTTAATGTACCAGAAAGGAATTATCGAGAATTATTTTTAGGAATAACTGCAAAATGAGAATGTGCGAACCATTTTAAAATGGGAGCTCGACAGAATGGAATTAAAGGTTTAAATAAAGCTTGTTGATTGAGACGATGAATTTTCCATGAAAGCGGCAAAATGCCTCCTTCCAGGATGGTTTGCGGATAAGAAGAAAAAGTTGCTCGTATTCCTGAGGGAGGTTCATACCGATGAGGACGCCGGTTACGGTTGCGCCACCATTTCTTCAAATGAGAAAATCTCTGCAACATATCCACGATTACCACACCGCCTGGTTTAATTACACGATAAAATTCCTGTAAAAGTAACTGACGTTCTTTAGGTTCAAACAAATGAAGTACTTGTATTGCGATGACCGCATCGAATTGATTGTTAGCAAAGGGTAAAGTAAATCCATCTGCTCTGGCGATATAAACATTCCGGATAGAATGTTCTTTCAATCTTTCTTTCGCTCCTCTTAACATATCCTCCGAAAAATCAATCCCAACGACATCCCAGCCAGATTGTGCTAGAGGAGATGCAATTAAAGCTGTTCCAACTCCTACTTCCAGGATGGTTCGACCGGGCAATACCCCATGTTTACGCAAAAGATGCCCTATATATGCTGCTTTCACGTGGGAGTAACGGTTGACCTCGAGAACACCATCATAGCCACCAGAAGATGACATGATGTGCTTATAACGTTCTTCGATTTTTTGTCTTTTACTTTCCATAATCCTCAGATAGTTATATTTTTAAATTGGACAAAATTTGTTTATTTTTATATGACATTTCATTGATTCAAATCAATTTTTACACTGTAAGTTTTTGAAAAATAAATAGAAATACCTTATAAAAATTTGATATT
>JALWDQ010000527.1:0-671 GCA_027039625.1 Calditrichia bacterium
ACCTGGCGAACGGCAAACACAGTGGGCTTCCCCATGGTTTCAATCAGTACACGATCGAACACTGCTTCCCCCGCATTATCGCCGATGTAAAGAATCTGGCGAGCACGCTGCACCTGTTCCCGAAACGCCTCATAATCCAGCCGGGCAAATTGTTGCTGCAACACCTCCTCCACATCCCTCTCCAGCTCGAATCCCCGATTTGCCCCATAATCGATGATATTCCCGGCAATGGCGATACGCACCGCCGTAAGCAGGGGATCGTCCGACTCCTGCACCCGCTTTTTCAAATAGGGGTACAGTTCCAGCGCTTTGCAGGTGGTTTCTTCCTTCACCGCCTTAAATAAATCGGGATTACCGGTAACCCGCGCCACATAGTTGTACATCATCATCCCGTTTTCGGGAGGCGATTTTTCCAGTTGCACCTGCCGCATCATCGGGAAGAAGTCATCCATCTTCTCTTTAATCCACTGCTCATCCTCGGTGTGCATCTGCAGTGTTTTAATGGCCTGCTCTACAATACAGGTTAAACATTCCAGATAAGTGCGCATGGATTCACCCACCAGTTATTTCCGAATAGCATCCTATTACTTTCCTGCCCATTGCATCGCCATTGCTTTTGCTATTCCTCTAAATGTTTTACTTCTGATTTTTGCTCTTTCTTTGCATGATAA
>JALWDQ010000527.1:681-1106 GCA_027039625.1 Calditrichia bacterium
TTCCTGCCCATTGCATCGTCTGTTTCGCCGATCCCCGGGTTCAACAAAAAAGGAGCCAACCACTCCAGCCGGCTCCTCTTGCAAAAGTGTGGGATATCTCAATTATCCCAAAAGCTGCTTAATTTTATTTTTGATGAAATCAATATTTCCGGCGCCCACCTTAAAATCCACCAAAATGCCTTTTTTATTAATGAAGAACATGGTGGGAATCCCTTCGATATGGTAATCGTTAAAGGAACGATCGTCGTGGGCAATGGCTACGGGATAATGCATGTTGTGCCGTTTTACAAAATCTTTAATCAGTTTGATTTCCTCTTCGGGACTCACCTGACCTTTGCGCTGGATATCGTCACTGTATTGCCCGTACAGGCGCGTGTATCCAATGACCACCAGTCCTTTTTTGTGAAATTTATCGTACTGCTCGG
>JALWDQ010000528.1:0-1105 GCA_027039625.1 Calditrichia bacterium
CTGGTTTGGGATGTAAAATTTTGGCAGAACCTCCCGCCAAAATTTTGGTTTTTTCTGGAAATTTTGTAAATTTTAAAAAATGGAGGGTTCTGCTATGAAATCATCGCAATCTTCCGTTTTTAATCACTTTAAATTGTACCTTCTTTGTCTTCTCCTTCCCATTTTTTGTTATGCTCAACAGGCACCACCTCCGTTTTATCCCGGTTCCTTAAAAGCCGGGGATATGGTTAAAATTGAACAATCGGAGGGGGAAGTGATTCAAGGGGTTATTCAGCAGGTGGATTCTACCAGTTTAACGCTTGCCAGGGATTCTTTACCGGAGATAGTGGTACCGTTTGGTGAAATTCAACGTTTATGGTACCGGGCGCGCTCAGTGAAACGGGGAGCTATTACGGGAGCCGTTATTGCAGGAGCTGGTACCGCAATATATGCGATCGTGTTAGGTGCAGTTGGTATCTCCGAGAGTGGAGCTGAGAATTCACCTTCTATTTTCGCCATCGGGTTAGTAGGGGGAGTGATTGGTGCACTGGGTGGAGGTGCTGTGGGCGGTTTGGTAGGTGCGGCAATCCCTCACTGGAAGTTATATTACAGTGCCATCGATTCCCCGGCTGTGGTACCCCAAAAACCAAAGAGAACAACTTCCCGTTCCCGAATGGGGGGGGCCGCATTTTTATTGGGCGGAGGTTCCTACCATGGTTATGCTGGGGAAACAGCGATAATTACCGATCGCTTCCAGATAAGTGCTTATGTGAGAAACCGCGGGTTGGTGGGGATGGAATTGGGATTTGGCCAGGGAGGGGAGGTAAGCCTGCGCTATTTAGGGGCTTTGGGGATGTATTCCCTAAACACCGGTGTCATCCGGGTATATGGAATGTTGGGGCTTGGGGTGTATTCCTGGGAGCATACATTCACCAGCCTGACGGGTTCTCTGGGAGTGATGATGGTATATCCCATGAGTAAACACCTCCGGGGATTGTTTGAAATGCGTCTGCATCAAAATTTGCAAAATAACGAGGTTTCTCCCGGATACTGGCATATGATGCCCGGTTTGTTAATCACCTGGTAAATTGCCATCTGCCTGGTTAACCGCAAGATTGACACATTT
>JALWDQ010000529.1:0-1105 GCA_027039625.1 Calditrichia bacterium
CCGTAAAGCATCGGAAAAAATCCCGGATTTAAAAGATATTGCCATAGATATTCGGGAAGGGGAAGCTAAAGTCATTCTCTACGTCCATCATAAAATATCGGCAAAAGTAACATTGCATTTGTTACCGGGCGAGATTTTCCTGAACGAAGATACATTAATAGTTCGATTTATCCAGAAAGTTCCACCGGAGATAGAAGGCAGTGGTTCGGGGAGCACCTTTTTATTGCGCACGGTGGAACGATTATTCCGGGATTCCATTTACGACACCATCTCCCGGAAAACCGATTTGTTGCAGATTGATGCGGAACAAATTACAGTGCGCGTGCCGCTTCAGCGTTTCGCCAGCGAATCGGTATTAAAAATATTGCACTGGATCGATCTGGAAAAATACACTTTTGAGGAGCAGAAAGTCCGGGTTTTTATCAAATTTCGACCTCTTAGCTGAATTTTGTTCACCTTAGAGGTTGATTGGCACACCGTACCATCGTATATTTTTACTCAGGAAGACAATTCACAACAGGGGAGTTGAGTACCAGTTCAATTTGAAAACCAGGAGGGGTTATGAATTCGTTTCATGAATCCCGTTTCCTGCAGTTTTTTTCATTCATATTATTTCCCGCTTTCATTTTTGCCCAGGAGGAGTCTCCTCAAACGACCACTCCACCCAATTACATTTTTCTTATCGTCATCGCCCTGATGGGCATTATTGTGGTGATGACCATTTTTTCTTTCATCTACATGCAGCGGCGAATTTTAGATAATTGCCGAGACCCGGAATGTTTAAAAGAATATTTCGAGCTTCCTTTTGGGGTACCGGTAGGAACGGTTCGTTCGGTCATCACTTTTATCATCATTGCTATTGGAATGATGTTCTTTGCGCTCACGGTATTCTACGGTGGTTCGGTGGAGATACCGGATTCGCTGGTAAATATCATTATGGCGGTGATTGCATTTTATTTTGGAACCCGTTCTGCTGCCGGTTTTCCTTCGCGTAAACCTGCACTCCCCCGCAAAGAGAGCGCGACTCCGGAAGAAAAATCGCAAATTCAAGAAGCACTCCAGAAAGCACGCAGGGTAGTGGAGCAGGTGAATGAGCTGAAAAAGG
>JALWDQ010000530.1:0-1103 GCA_027039625.1 Calditrichia bacterium
TTTTCCAGCAGGGGATTCAGTCCCGCGCCATCCGCCGGGGTAAATCCCACCGGAACATCCGCATGGGTGTGCCAGATGTAAGCAAAGGGACTTTTTTTCATTAAAATAAGTAATAAAAACAGGTTGACGAGCATAAAGAAGAACATCACCAGTGGTTTTTGCCGGGCAACCGACCGAATCAGGATAAAACCGTAAACCGTGGCAAACAATAGCCAGAGCAAAAAGGTACCCTCCTGCCCCGCCCAGAAGGTGGAAATCAAATAATATGTGGAAAGCCGGGAAGAGGTGTAAGAATAGACGTAATTCAGTTGAAAATTATGGATGAATATGTTGTAGTACAACAGGAACGAAGCCAGGATTACCCCAATACCCATAAAAATAAATCCGGTATTGGCCAAACGGAAAAAGCGTTCGTCCTGTTCTTTATAATAAAGCCAGTAGGCAGCGGTGGAGACGGCTGCGGCAATAAAGGCCAGTGAGATGGATAACAATCCGCTTATCATTACGAGGCTCCTTCTGCTTGATATTTGGAAGGACATTTAACCAGAAGTTGATCTGCTAAAAATTTCCCTTCTTCGTAACGGCCAATCACCACCACTTCGGTGGCTTGTTCCAGATTGGCCGGTTTCACTCCGTGATACACCACTTCGAACTCTTCACCATTGTCATCCTGCATGCGGAAAATTAACACCTTGCGCTGTAAATCGTAAAATTCACTCCCTTCAATCCGTTTCCCCTTAACCTGAACCACCGAATGGCTTTTCTTGGCTTCTTCCAGAGAAACGTAAGGAGTAAGCGATTTACTTAAGTTTATGGCAGCAAATATGATGAACACCAGAATTATTCCAATTCCAATGACATATTTCGATTTCATAACCGGGACTCCATTTTATGATTCGTTACTTTCATCCTTTAAAAATTCTAATTTCTGGTTAATCTTTTTCAATTGGCGATCCAGATAAAACAGATAGCTACTAATTCCTCCCCAGATGATTAAGCAAACGACCAGCACCACATAGATATCTTTCATGGTTAGCACCCTCTTTAAAGCAGTGTATTTTGTTCACTCATTTTCATTTTGATGAATACCTGGCGGACTTTCA
>JALWDQ010000531.1:0-1103 GCA_027039625.1 Calditrichia bacterium
TCGATGATGCGATAGGTCCCCGCACTGTGCCAGGCCATGCGGATAAACAACGGCCCATAGTGCCCATAATCGGCGGGCCACCACTCCTGTGACTGCCGCATCAACTCCTGCAAATCTTTTTTGAGGGCGGCTAAATCCAGCTTCTGGAATTCCCTGGCATAATCGAAGTCTTCGCCCATGGGACTGATGCGAACGCCATCCCGATGCAATAGCCCCACATTCAACTGGTCCGGCCACCAGTTCCGAATCAAACTCCCACCCAGTACCGTAGGCTTACGCAGAACATTCCCAGACTTTTCATCTTGATTTTTACTCATGGGTTTCTCCTTTCATGTTATGGTTGATATGCGTTTCTGGTAATTTTTTCAGTTAAACTAACTCGTGCTAACTCACGGGTTAGAGCTCCTAAAATCCGTTTCTGCGTTTTTCTGAAGTTTTCAGAAAGAAACAAACCAAGCTCATTTGCCAGTAAGCAATTTTCTTTTTTCCATTCGGCAAAAGTAAGCAACAGATTTCTTATTTCGTTTATGATACAAATTACTAATATTAACAATATCGTAATTACTCCTATTATCAAACCAAAAAAAACCTGCTCCCTTATGACGAGAGCAGGAATTCCTATTTTTGAGACTGGCACTTATCGCAAATGCCTTCTACCGTTACTCGCTTGGAAAGTACGATAAATTTATTTTTCAATTCCTCCGGAATAGGAAGGTCATCGTATTCTTTATGGTAGAAATCGTAGATGGTACCGCAGCGGATGCAGCGGAAATGATGATGGGGACGCAGGTTGGGATCGAACCGTTTAGGATCTCCCCAGCCTTCCACCACCCGCACCAGACCGATTTGAGCAAAGGTGAGCAGGGTTCGATTCACGGTGTCCAGAGAAACGTTTGGATATTTTTTCTTAATACGCTGATGGATGAGTAACGCAGAGGGGTGTTCCCGGGAGTGGAGTAATTCCTGATAGATAGCAATTCGCTGGGGAGTTACTTTTAGATGGTGTTTCTGAAAAGCCTGGTAAAGTGCCTGTAAATCCTTTTCCATGTCCTCATCCTTTTATTAAGAGCATATCGCAATTATTGTGGTATAATATATAGGAG
>JALWDQ010000532.1:0-1102 GCA_027039625.1 Calditrichia bacterium
TGGCAATGCTGATGAGCAGTTTGTATTTGGGGGGAATGTAAGTCCCACTCATGGCAAAATTTTTATTCTGCGCATGCTCGAAAACGGCTTTTTCCTGTAAGCGCGACAAAAGCTTCATCACATGCGGCTCGGAACCCAGTTCATTTTCCATTGCTTCCAGTAATTCGTGAATGGTCATGTCGTTCCTCCAGATTTATTCGTATTTACCCAGTAACTGCCGGATTTGTGCTTCCTGTTCCAGCAACGATTTTTTTACTTTGAGAATTTTGACCTGAATTCTCAGAATGTTCAGATGGGCATCTTCCAGTTGCACGTTGGTAATCACCCCATTTTCGTAACTCACCCGGGCAATTTTGTACCCTTCTTGCGCAACCTGTAAAGTTTTATTTAACGCCCGTAACTCACTGGAGAGGCTGTGCATATTCTCCAGCGCAGATGTAATCTGAAAACGAATTCGCAGTGCCAACCCTTCTCTCTGGTTTTGAACTACTACTTTATTGGCTTCCGCTTCTTCAATTTTTCCCCGGGTGAGCTGTCCATCAAATAGATTAAACGATACCCCGATTCCCGTGGCCCATCCGTTGCGCCATCCTTCGTCGTAAGGCGGGAAATCCATGCCGTGGTACACATGGAAATTGGCGAAGGCAAACAGCTTCGGTCTTAAGTCCGCCTGGTGAATCCGCTTCAAATTTTCGTAAAGCGTTTCTTTGGAAGAAAGCATCTGGAGCTGCATGTTGTTCTCCTGCGCCAAACGGAAGATGTTTTGGGTCGTATCTATTTTCACCTGAAATGTGTCCAGGTCTCCCACTACATTCAGGGTGTCGGAAAGAGGAAGATTGAGCAGATTTTTTAGTGCGGTTTGCGCGGTAACTAATTTCCCCTGCAAATTAACGATCTTGCTTTTGAACTCTTCAATTTTACTCTGGAATTGGAGGATGTCGAAACGGGAACGAACCCCTTGTTCGTAGGCTTTCTGCGCCAATTCCATGTGCTGATTTAATTGATGGAGCCCCTTCTGGTACACCTGAATTACTTTGTTTAAAAACAGAATGTTGTAAAAAGCGATGCGCACTTTGTAGGCTAATTCCGCCTTCGTTTGCAC
>JALWDQ010000533.1:0-1100 GCA_027039625.1 Calditrichia bacterium
GCCCATCCTTCTTCGGTTCGCCAGATGGCCTGTACATCACCCATTTTCTTTCGGTTTTTGAACCCGTATCCCCATTGCCGTAGAGTATCGATGGTCCGGGGATTGAATTTTGCCATTTCTATGAAGATGGAATCCGGTAACCACTGGTGGTGGAAACGTCCCAGTTCCACTGCTTCGGGCAGGGATTTATGGTAATCCACCAGATTCAGAAGCACCAGGAACACCTCGCTGATGATGCGCGGTCCGCCGGGAGCTCCCCACAGACCCGCCAGCTCTCCATCCTTTTCCACAATTACCGGACACATGGAGCTGAGCATGCGTTTGCCGGGTTCAATCCGATTCGCTTCCCCCTGTACCAGTCCAAACATATTGGGCGTTCCCGGTTTCGCTGCAAAATCGTCCATTTCATCATTTAATAACACCCCGGTATTGCCTGCGACCAGACGGCTTCCAAAAATATCATTTAGTGTGTAGGTTACAGAAACGGCATTTCCCCGGGCATCCACCACGGAGAAATGGGTGGTATGCTCGCCTTCCGGGTACAGCAACTCCTCGGGGTTAATCCGGGAAGAAGGTGTGGGATGCTGCACATCAATTTCCTGCACAAAGCGCTGGGAGAGTTCCGGAGAGAGGATAGCTTGCAAAGGGATTGGCACGAAATCGGGATCGCCCAGGTAGCGGTTGCGCAGGGCAAAGTAGCGTTTTTCCAGCTCGGTGAGGAAGGCAATTTGCCGGGCGGAATGCAGGGGATATTCCCGCATATCCACCAGTTGCAAACTCTGCAAAAGCCCCTGCAACACCACTCCCCCAGAAGAAGGGGGCGGCATGGCAATCACCGTGTACTGGCGGTAAGGGAACACCAGAGCCTGGCGCTCCACAGCCCGGTAATTTTTTAAATCTTCTAACGAAAGGATGCCGCCGTGCATCCGCACCGATTTTACAATTTCGCGAGCAATTTCTCCTTCGTAAAACGGGCGATCGCCGTGGAGGGCCAGGGTGCGCAGGGTGCGTCCTAAATTTTTTCGGTAGAAGCGTTCACCTACCCGGGGGAGTTTTCCGTTCGGCAGGAACTCTTTACGAGAGGATGGAAATTTCTCCAG
>JALWDQ010000534.1:0-1099 GCA_027039625.1 Calditrichia bacterium
CCTCTGGATTTAAAGCGCATGGTACCGGACTTGCTTCCGTTAATTGGCGGGAAAGGCGGAGGTTCGCCCCAACTGCAACAGGGGGGCGGTAACCACCCCGAAGGTATATCCCAATTCCTGGAACAACTCAAAACGAAAATTTTACAGGAGCAGAATTTATGAGTGACATTCGCGGACTGATTATTCAATCCCGACTGGATTATCTGGAGAAGCTGGATGGAAACTCCCACTTCCAGACGGTTTTAAAAAAACTGAACGAATCCGCTCGACAGACCATTAGCGAGCAGGTGTTCATCACCAATTTGTACCCTTTTCAATTGCTTAAGGAGCTGGACACTGCCATTGCCGAATCGCTGAACAAACCGGTGGAAAAAATCTTCCGGGAAATTGGCGCTCAATATGCTGAGGTCATCTTAGACCGCTACTTTTTCAATTACATTGAAGCGCAAAATCCACAGAAATTCCTGGCACAGATCAAAAACCTTTATTCTTACCTCTGGAATTTCGGGAAATATGCTTACCAGCGCATCGATACAGGCAAAGCATTGGTGCATTTCGATTACGACGAAGATATTCACAAACCATACTGCTGGTTCACCCAGGCGCTGCTGGTCCAGGGGGTGGAAATTTGCGGGGGTAAAAACGTTCAACTGAAAGAGAGCGAGTGCGAAGCAGAAGATGGTGAAGCCTGCGTCTATCATTTAAGCTGGGAATAATCACTCGGGGGAATTAAACTTTCTGTGTTCATTCCGATAATAGGGGTGGACGAAAAATGAAATCCATTCCCAATCGGCAAAAAAAGGTTGTTCAGCCTCGCCAGTTCAAATTCGCAGGTCCAGAAAAATTACATGGTCACCGGAAGAAATCGGAAAAACGAGATTTGAAGAAGAAAACACGTCGTTAAAGGGATGTGCTTTAAACGGCACACGGAGGTTCGCTTATGGAGAAGTTTCGCGAAGCGGGGGAAAGCATGGAAGTTTACACCGTATTAATTGGGGATATTAGCGGCTCCAAACGGTTGAACGGTATGGACCGCTACCAGACGCAACTGTTTGTAAAATCCGCAATTGTGCAAATTAACGAACAATATTCTTCCCAC
>JALWDQ010000535.1:0-1098 GCA_027039625.1 Calditrichia bacterium
AGCCTGTACCATGGCTTTGCAGGAGTTCCCCGAGGTCAACGCTTCCATCGATGGAGACGAGATTGTGTATCACGATTATTGTGATATCTCCATTGCGGTGTCCACCCCCAGAGGTCTGGTGGTACCGGTTATTTTCGATGCCCATCGGATGAATCTGGCGGAAATAGAGGCGGAGGTGGCACGGCTGGCGCAGAAAGCCCGCGAGGGTAAACTCACCATCGAGGAGATGACCGGCGGAACGTTCTCCATTACCAACGGAGGGGTGTTTGGATCTCTGCTCTCCACTCCCATCATCAATCCGCCGCAAACGGCTATTCTGGGTATGCACAAAATTGAGGAACGCCCCATTGCCCTGAATGGCCAGGTGGTGATTCGCCCCATGATGTACGTGGCGCTTTCCTACGATCATCGAATCATCGATGGAAAAGAGTCGGTGAGTTTCCTGGTACGGGTGAAAGAGCTGCTGGAAGATCCCACGCGTTTGCTGCTGGAGGTGTAACATCCGCTCTGGCAAACGTTCCGGGTAAAATTTCCGTACAGGGAATTTCCTTTGGATGCTGTTTAAATGTTTTATATTTGGTTTTGTGAAGTGGTACCCTTTGAAATGGGACGTTCCGGCTTCAATGGCACTTTGTGGCGGCTATTGAGCATAGTTTTCAGGAAATTTCACATAGAAAAAATAACAGGTGGTTTATGAAAACCTTAATTCGCATCTGGATGATTGTGTTGTGGAGTGTGGGAATGGCACTGGCGCAGCGGGGTGGGGAAGACCTGGTGCTGGCCGGTTCTGCGTTCCTTCAGAACCATTCCTATGCCTTTCTACAGAAGCTGTGCGACGAGGCGGGTGGCAGATTGGTGGGAACTCCCAACAACGAAAAAGCGCTGCGCATTTTACAAGAGGAACTGCGCAAAATGGGGCTGCGTCCCGAAACGGAACGCTTTCGCATGCCGGGATGGATTCGCGGAAACGACCGGGTGGAGATGCTTACTCCCGTAGCACGCCATCTGCAGGCGGTGGCTCTGGGGTATTCGCCCCGGACGCCCGCGTTCAGTGCCGAGCTCGTGTACGCCGGGTTCGGTTTCCCCGAAGCTTACAAC
>JALWDQ010000536.1:0-561 GCA_027039625.1 Calditrichia bacterium
TAATTCACGTTAATATTTTTACTCTTCTCCGCCAGATAAAAACCCAGCTCTTTTTTATTTTTCATTTTGATTTTAATGGTAGAGCCGTTTTTGAAACGCCCCTTCAAAATTTCGTCGGCCAGCGGATCTTCAATGTATTTCTGAATGGCGCGTTTCAACGGACGGGCACCCAGCAAGGGATCGTACCCCTTCTCGGCAATGAATTCTTTCGCTCCGTCGCTGATCTCGATGGTAATATCCCGCTCCAACAACCGATCTTTCATCTCTTCAACCATGATATCCACAATTTTCATCACATCTTTCTTGGAAAGTTTCCGGAAGAAAATTAGTTCATCCAGCCGATTTAAAAACTCAGGATTGAACACCCGTTTCAATTCTTCGGTAATTTTTTCCCGCATTCGCTCGTAATCGGAGTCATCTCCTTTCTGGGCAAATCCGATGGAAGTGCTCTTCTTCAATTCCCGGGTTCCCACGTTGGAAGTCAGAATCAAAATGGTGTTGCGGAAATCCACCTTTCGCCCCAGACTATCAGTTAGCTGCCCATCGTCCAGCACCTGGAGC
>JALWDQ010000536.1:571-3333 GCA_027039625.1 Calditrichia bacterium
CCTTCCTCGTATCCCACATATCCCGGCGGTGAGCCCACCAATCGGGAAACGGAAAACTTCTCCATGTATTCGGACATATCGATGCGCACCAGAGCATCCTTCCGCTCGAAGAGGTACTCAGCCAGCATTTTAGCCAGATGGGTTTTTCCTACGCCGGTGGGTCCCAGGAACATGAACGACCCGATGGGACGGTTAGGATCTTTCAGTCCGGTGCGGGAACGACGGATGGCTTTGGCAATGGTGTGGATGGCTTCATCCTGCCCAATTACCCGTTTCTTGAGTTGCTCTTCCATTTCCACCAGCTTGGCCGTTTCGCTTTTCGCCACCCGTTGCACGGGAATGCCGGTCATCATGGACACTACTTCGGCAATATCCTCTTCGGTTACTGTGGCAATCTGGGTATCCTGCTCGCGCTCCCATTTCGCCCGTTCCAGAGCTAATTCTTCCTGGAGACGCCGTTCAATATCGCGCATTTTGGCTGCTTTCTCAAAATCCTGCCGCCGGGCGTACTGCTCTTTTTCCTGCCGCACTTCCTCGATGCGCTTTTCTAGTTCCAGAATTTCTTTGGGAACCACAATGCTGGAAATGTGCACCCGGGAACCGGTTTCATCCAGCACGTCGATGGCTTTGTCCGGGAAGTACTTATCGGTGATGTATCGCTCGCACAGGCGGATGGTCGCCAGCAAAGCCTCATCCGTATAGCGAACGTGATGATGTTCTTCGTACTTGGATTTGATGCAGCGCAGGATTTCCAGGGTCTCTTCCGGTGTGGTGGGCTCTATCATCACTTTCTGGAAGCGCCGTTCCAGCGCCCCATCTTTTTCGATGTACATCCGATATTCATCCAGCGTCGTAGCGCCAATACACTGCAATTCTCCCCGCGCCAGTGCCGGTTTAAACATGTTCGAGGCATCCAGCGAACCGGAGGCACCACCCGCTCCCACAATGGTGTGCAACTCGTCGATAAAGAGAATCACATCATCGGCTTTTTCCAGCTCGCTCATAATGGCTTTCATGCGTTCTTCGAACTGCCCGCGGTATTTGGTACCGGCCACAATGCTCCCCATATCCAGCGCAATAATGCGTTTATTATGAAGCACCCGGGGTACTTTTCGGCTGATAATCCGCAGCGCCAGCCCCTCGGCGATAGCCGTCTTACCCACTCCCGGCTCACCAATGAGCACGGGATTGTTCTTCTTGCGGCGACTCAGAATCTGTGCCACCCGCTCGATAATTTTATCCCGCCCAATAATGGGATCCAGCTTCCCCTGCAGGGCAAGCTGGGTCAAATCCCGACCAAAATGATCCAGCGCAGGGGTTTTAACTTTCTGTGCCGGACGAGAAGCAGAACCATACGTCATACTTGGCCTTCCATCTAAAATATTTTTTAACTCTGAATAAACAACATTGTAATCAACATTGAAACTCATCAAGACCTGGGCTGCCAGGCCTTCCTTCTCTTTCAACAACGACAGAAGCAAATGCTCTGTTCCAATAATATCGGATTTGAAATTCCTGGCTTCTAAATAGGTCACCTTCAGAACCTTCTCTGCCCGTTTGGAAAGAGGCAGATTTCCCAACGTCATCATTCCACCAGCCGGGCCTGCTGCCTCTTCCAGACGCTGCTTTAACTTTTCGATGTCCACGCCCAGATTACGTAAAATCTTGATAGCTATTCCTTCCCCTTCCTTAATAATCCCCAGCATTAAATGCTCCGTGCCAATATAATCGTGCCCCAGCCGCATGGCTTCTTCCTTGGAATACCGAATTACTTTTTGAACCCGGCTCGTGAAATTGTTTCTCATCGAAAACCCCAACATAATTAATCTATCCTTTATTCTATAATAATCGTTTTTGTTTTTCTTCTTTCAAACCTAATTTACATCCGGAATATCCGGTAAGCAACTTAATTACCGTAACCCAAAATATAATCATATCTTTTTTACCACTTGATTTAAAATAAATATCCCCATTCCAATTTTTTTTGTGAAGGAACAAACATCCGTCATTATTGAGAATGGCAAAATAAGCACCATCTTTTTCTTATCAAACCCATCAGTACACATATCACCCTGTTTTTAATAAATCATTTTTATAGAAACAAATTTGTTCCCCGGAAGAACCGCTCTTAATAGGAACCAGACATTTTGTGGGTTTCGGATTGCCCGGTCAAATTCTTTTTCCTTCATTTCAAAACACGATTGAGGTTTTTGTGATAATTTCGTTGATTTCTTAAAGGAAAACTGCTATTATAACTTGGAACACACATGAAATTCGCCCGTTCAAAAGAAGGATAAACGGGCAAAGGAGTGGCAATGAGCATAAAATATTCCATCATATTCATCGCTATCCTGACGCTCCTGTTTACCGGGTGCTATACTCAGATTAAGATGGTGGATCGTCAGGAAGCACCGCCGGAGGCTTACCAACCACCGGTCAGCGACTATCCGGATTATGCCTATTCCGATACCGTTGCCACGGACAGCAGTTATTACCCGGAGACAGAAATTCATAACTACTACATCTACAATTCCCCTTATTGGAACGATCCCTGGTACACACCCGGCTGGAGCTTTAGCTTTGGTTTCTCCTGGGGATGGTGGGATCCCTTCTGGGGCTGGAATCCCTGGTACCCTTGGTATTCGTACTGCTGCTATTATCCCTATCCTTATGATCCCTGGTGGGGATATCCCTATCCGGTTTCCCCCATTTATTATGGGAAACGTCCTTTTGGCCGGCGCACTTTTACTGGCCCGCGCACT
>JALWDQ010000536.1:3343-3521 GCA_027039625.1 Calditrichia bacterium
CTATACACCGGGATTCGGGGCCTCCGCCGGAGCGTCATCTGGCCGGGGAGAACAACCGCTGGATTAGCCGGGGTGGCGGCAGCGTAAGCCAGGCTACCGATGCTTCGGGAGGAAGCAGTGCCCAGGGGAAGGATGCCCGGCGCATTGTGCGTTCTTCTGAAAAACACACTACCCTGAC
>JALWDQ010000537.1:0-11120 GCA_027039625.1 Calditrichia bacterium
ACTGTGCCACTCGGTGATGCACCCGGAATATATTGCCTACCAGAATTCCCCCCACGCCCGGGTAACCTGTGTGCAGTGCCATGTGGGTCCCGGGGCCGGATGGTACGTGCGCTCCAAGCTCTCGGGACTTTACCAGGTGTACGCCACCCTGACCAACATCTATCCCCGCCCCATCGAAACGCCCATCCACAATCTGCGACCGGCCCGGGAGGTTTGCGAGCAATGCCATTGGCCGCAGAAATTTTATTCCCGTAAGCTCCGCCTGGAAACGCACTATTTGCCCGACGAAAAAAACACCCGCTGGGATATTCGCCTCATCATGAAAATTGGAGCGGAACACCCCGCCCGGGGTCTAAACGAGGGAATTCACTGGCATATTAATCCCAACGTACGCGTGGAATATGCCGCACTGGACGATAAGCGGGAGGAAATTGCCTGGGTGCGCTACACCAATCTAAAAACCGGAGAAGTGAAGGTTTTTCAGGACGAAGAAAATCCTCTGGAACCCGGGCAACTGGACACTCTGGAAATTCGCACCATGGATTGCATCGACTGTCACAACCGCCCCTCGCACCTGTACCGTTCTCCGGCAACGTTTTTGAACTCCGCCCTTACCGCCGGAGACATCCCTGTACAACTGCCGGAAATTAAATCCGTGGCGCTGGAACTGTGCGGGGAAGAATACACCAGCATGGACTCCGCTCTTACAGCTATCGAGCAGGGAATTCGCCAATTTTACCAGGAGAATTACCCCGAATTAGCC
This sequence comes from Calditrichia bacterium, assembly GCA_027039625.1. Taxonomy (GTDB): domain Bacteria; phylum Calditrichota; class Calditrichia; order RBG-13-44-9; family RBG-13-44-9; genus JALXCH01. The sequence goes on from JALWDQ010000537.1 coordinate 764, forward strand.
CGGGAGCAATCCCGGCTTATCGACCAGGCGGTAAAAGGGGTGCAAAAAGCATTTTCCAGGAATATTTTCCCGGATATGCGGGTACGCTGGGACAGATATCCCAATCACATCGGGCACATGGAATATCGGGGCTGCTTCCGCTGCCACAACAATACCCACGTAACGGAAACGGGTGAAGCGATTCGTAAGGATTGCAATCTGTGCCATATCATCGGTGCACAGGGCACCGCAGAAAACATGGAAATTGCTCCCCTGGGCAAGGGCCTGGAATTCCGGCATCCCGAGGACATTGAAGGTGCCTGGAAAGAAATGTTGTGTAGCGACTGCCACACGGGCTTGAATCCCTGATTCCTACATGGGCAGTGGAGCCTGGGTAATGAAACCGGGACATTTTTGATTACTTTCGCTACATCGCAAAACCAGATTTTTCGGTGGTTTTTGTTTTGTAAAGGAGCGACTCAATGGGAAACTTACAGCTTTAGTGAATGACTAACCCTGCGATAAACACCGGAGAGCACTGTGAATCGGCAAAAGCATCTTCCCGAGCTAAATTTGCAACACATTCGCCGTTTTTTGGAAAAGGTGCGCGTCATTTACACGGATGTGGATGGTACTTTTGTCCATGCGGGATGCTTATTCCGCAATGCGAACGGCTACACCCTGCGCAATGCGGAAGCGATTTACCGGCTGCTTAAAGCGGACGTGGATGTGGTCATGACTTCCGGGCGGGAAAAAGAAAAGCTAAAAGAAACGGCGCGAATTCTGGGATTTCGCAACTACATTGCCAACCTGGGAATGGAAATTGTGTACAACCAGGGAGAGAAGGTGATTACCAACTACGGCATGGAGGTTGCCGATGCCGCTGCATTAAAGCGCACCATTCTGAATAGCGGAGTACTGGAAGGTTTGCAACAGCATTTTCGGGGACGCATTCGACCTTACGAACCATGGGCTTCTGCCCTGCGAACGCATCTGTTACTTATCGGAGAAATCGACTATCCCGAAGCGGTACGCTGGATGGAAACCCACTTTCCGGAATATCGCATCATCGACAACGGAGCGGTACCTGCCGAGGGGGAGTTTCGCCACCCCCATGCTTTTCATGTGCTCCCACGCCAGGTGGGCAAACGCGCTGCCGTTGCCATCGATAAAAAAGAACGGCAGCTCCAGCGGGAAGAGCTGGTGGGAATCGGAGATTCCCCGGAGGACGTCTCCATCGCTCCGGAAGTGGGTGTCTTTTTTCTGTTAGATGCCAAGGTGCCCACCACCGCACCCAATGTGGTCCGTGTACCCAATGAGGATGGTGAAGCCTTCAGTCGGATTGTGCACGTTTTACTGGAGCAGGGGCTTATTGACTGATTCGAGAACTGGTGCCACTCTTTTTTCCGAAATTATTGGGTACTTTATCCACCGCCGGGGGATTCCTCTTCAGGATTCCCATCCGGAAGAATCATCCAGGCAATAAGGTAGGTGACCAGCACGGGAAGAACCCCGGTGGCAAGTACCAGCAAAATCCCCAGCAAACGCAGTAAATTGGAATCCACCCCATACACTTCACCGATGCCGCCAAACACCCCGGCAATTTTGCGGTCTTTTTTCGAACGGTACAGTTTTTTCATGAATCGTTCTCCGTTTTTTCGGGCAACTCCCCGGATTTCTCCACGGTCTCCTCGGCACCTTCCGAATGCACATGGTGCCCATGATGATGCTTCTGACGATTGGCAGTTAGAAGTAAGTACACCCCAATGGCAATTAAAATTGCCGGCCAGAAGAAGCGCGAAAGATTTTTCCCCAGCCAGAAGACCACGGAAAGCGCCGTTAAAATCCCTCCGGCTACCAGCATTGCGGACTCACGATTTCCAAAATGGTACATCAGAAAAAATCCTATTCCGGGTGCCAGAATGAATATGGGCCAGAGGGTGTCCATCCAGTACCAGCCATTTACTGCACAATACTCGAACATGCCACCGTACATTACCAGAATAGTAGCGGGCATTAGAATACCCACATCCCCTCGATTTAAAAACCAGCCCAGGAAAAGAATGATTCCGGCAAAAATCATCAACAGAGGCCAGATTTCGCGCCAGCGCAGCGCCCACCAGTGCAAATTATTGCCCAGAAATAACACCCCCGCCAGAATGAAAATCACTCCCCAGGTAATGGAACGTGTATCGCGCTTCATAACACCTCCAGCTTATCTTTCACTTTCGTTTTGAATACGGACAATGCATTCTGTAATTGCCATTTTCCGTAATTTACCCTTCAACATTGGACGCGTCCTAACAATTTTTTAATCAAACCGGGTTGTGCGAAAATTTATTTTTGTTGGATTCTCAATACCTGCTCAAGTTCGCAAAATACAATTCGGTTTACGAAATATGAACCGAAATGTTACCGGAAGAACGGGTCCACCAGATATTTTATTTTTTAAACCTCTTGGAATTCTTCCCCGACAAATTGGGAGGGCACAATTGAAAATTTTATCTGTGTAACCGGATTTTTATCTTACTACCCAACCTTGAATCACTAACAATTCCTTCATGGCTACAAAACCGGCTAATAATTTTGAACTTGACTTTCCCTTTGCCAATGGGTTTAAATTGAAACAGAAAAAAATGAGGACATTGAATATGAATACCCGTCAATTAGGAAAAGAGGGACCCTGGCTCACGGAAATTGGCCTGGGTACCTGGGCTATCGGGGGACCCTGGGACTGGGGCTGGGGACCGCAGGACGATCGCGATTCCATTCGAACCATCCTGCGGGCGCTGGAATTGGGGATTAACTGGATAGATACGGCGGCGGTATACGGGCTGGGACATGCGGAGGAGGTTGTTGCCAGTGCCCTGAAAGGGAGGCGGTCGGAAGTGTTTATCGCCACTAAATGCGGGCTGGTTTGGGACGACCGCGGAAATGTGGTGCGCAACAACCGCCCGGAAAGCATCATGCGAGAATGCGAGGCAAGCCTCCGGCGGTTAAACACCGATTACATCGATCTTTACCAGATTCATTGGCCCGATGCCAACACCCCGGTGGAAGAGAGCTGGGAAGCCATGATTCGCCTGCAGGAACAGGGCAAGGTACGTTACATCGGCGTCAGCAATTTCGATGTCCCCTTGCTGGAACGTTGCGAGGCTTTACACCATGTGAACTCCCTGCAACCCCCTTACAGCCTGCTTAACCGGAAAGTAGAAAAAAATATTCTACCCTGGTGCCAGCAACATGGAGTGGGGGTGGTGGCATATAGTCCTATGCAATCGGGCCTGCTCACCGGCCGGTTCGACAAATCCCGCCTGGCACCGGACGACTGGCGGCACAAAAGCCCGTATTTCAAAGAACCTCAACTAAGCAAAAATTTGCAATTTGCGGAGAAGCTAAAACCCATTGCGGCCAAATATGACAAAACGGTAGCGCAACTGGCCATAAGCTGGGTGCTAATGCATCCGGCAGTTACCTCGGCTATTGTGGGAGCCCGGCGTCCGGAACAAATAGAGGAAATTGTGGGCGGTGCCGGCTGGAAAATTGAAGAAGAGGATATGCAGGAAATCAATAAATTAAGTTTAAGCCTGAATTAGCGCAGACTACAATGATCTGGAAACCTCGGCATTAAAAAGGCATGTGAAGTACCCCAAAGAGTAACATCTTACTGTGAGTGCACTACTGCTCAATCATTCCCCGTTGGGCAGAATAGCTATTACAAATCGAAATACCGAAGGGTAAAACTGAGAGTTGTTTTTCCCAATTCCCTCATCGGGTAGCGGAAAAACAGCCTGGATGAAAAGAAATTCATTTTAATTGCTCCCCTAAAATCTTTCAGAGTCACTCCAGTGTTCCAGGAAACAGTTGAATTTTCCCGGAAAATATACCAAATTTAAAACCAAATTAGACGAACGCGAAGGAGGTACCATTGCATAAACGATTTTATCCCGATCACCCCATTCACCAGCACTTAAAAAAGCGCATTTTAATTCTGGATGGTGCCATGGGCACGATGATCCAGCGCCACACTCTCAGCGAAGCGGATTTCCGTGGCGAACGATTTGCAGACCATCCGGTGGATGTGCGGGGGAACAACGATTTGCTGTGCCTCACCCAGCCGCAGATTATTCAGGATATCCACCGCGCCTATCTGGAAGCAGGGGCGGATATCATAGAGACTAACACGTTTAATGCCAATGGCATTTCCCAGCAGGATTACCAGATGGAGCATCTGGTGTACGAGATGAACCGAGCAGCGGCGCAACTGGCAAGAGAGGCAGCCCGGGAATTTTCCACTCCGGACAAACCCCGTTTTGTTGCCGGTGCCATTGGCCCCACCAACCGTACGGCTTCCATCTCTCCGGACGTAAACCGTCCTGGCTACCGCGCGGTAACCTTTGATGATCTGGTTGCCGGATACACCCCTCAAATTCAGGGGCTGCTGGACGGGGGTGCCGACCTGCTGCTCATCGAAACGGTGTTCGATACCCTGAATTGTAAAGCAGCGCTTTTTGCCATTGAGGAAGAATTCCTCCGCCGGGGAAGTCGGGTACCCATCATGCTCTCCTTCACCATTGTGGATGTAAGCGGACGCACCCTCTCCGGGCAAACGCTGGAAGCGTTCTGGATTTCGGTGCGCCATGCCGACTTGTTAAGCATCGGCATTAACTGCTCGCTGGGTGCAGCCCAGATGCGGCCTTTTATGGAAGAGCTCTCCCGGCTGGCGCCCATTTACACCAGTGTGTACCCCAACGCCGGTTTACCCAATGCTTTTGGAGAATACGAAGAAACCGCCGAGGTTACAGCGGGTTATCTGGAAGATTTTGCCCGGAATGGCACCATTAACATTGCCGGTGGATGCTGCGGAACCACACCGGAACATGTTCGTACCATCGCCAACCGCCTGTCCAACCTTCCGCCTCGCCCATTACCAAAAGTGGAATACTACCCGTCTTTCAGTGGTCTGGAACCGCTGGTGGTACGACCGGATTCCAATTTCATCAATGTGGGGGAACGGTGCAACGTAGCGGGTTCCCGGCGGTTTGCCCGCCTCATCCGCGAAGAGAAATACGAAGAAGCTCTGGAAGTGGCACGCCAGCAGGTGGAAAACGGCGCCCAGATTCTGGATATCAACATGGATGAAGGGCTGCTGGATGCCGAGCAGGCCATGGTGACGTTCTTAAATCTGCTTGCCGCTGAACCGGACATTGCACGCGTTCCGGTCATGCTGGACTCCTCCCGCTGGTCGGTTATCGAGGCCGGGCTTAAATGCACGCAGGGGAAAAGCATTGTTAACTCCTTGAGTCTGAAAGATGGCGAAGCTGAGTTTCGTAGAAGGGCCGAGCTGGCTCACCGTTACGGCGCAGCAGTTATCGTGATGGCCTTCGACGAACAGGGTCAGGCCGAAACCGCGGAGCGCAAAGTGGAAATCCTTAGCCGCGCTTACAAAATCCTCACCGAAGAAGTTGGCTTTCCACCCCAGGATGTCATTTTCGACCCCAACATTTTTGCCATCGGCACCGGAATGGCCGAACACGCCAACTACGCCATTGCCTTTCTGGAAGCGACACGCCGCCTGAAAGCGCTGTATCCTCAATCGCTGGTAAGCGGCGGTGTAAGCAATATTTCCTTCGCCTTCCGGGGGAATAACGCCATTCGCGAAGCCATGCACTCGGTTTTCCTCTATCATGCCATTCAGGCGGGAATGGACATGGGAATTGTGAATGCCGGTCAGATTAGCGTGTACGAAGAAATCCCCGCAGAACTGCGCCAGCTGGTGGAAGATGTGTTGTTCAATCGTCATCCTGATGCCACCGAACGACTGATTCAGTTTGCCCGTTCCCTCAAAGAAAGCGGCAGGGAGGAAAAACGAGACTTGAGCTGGCGAGAGCAACCGGTAGAAGAACGACTGAAACACGCCCTCATTAAAGGAATAACCGAATTCATCGAAACGGATGTGGAGGAAGCCCGGCAGAAGTATGACGATCCGCTCAAGGTAATTGAGGGCCCTCTGATGGAAGGGATGAACGTAGTGGGCGATTTGTTCGGATCGGGCAAAATGTTTCTTCCTCAGGTGGTTAAAAGTGCCCGGGTCATGAAAAAAGCGGTGGCTTACCTGGTGCCATACCTGGAAGAAATGAAGCAACAGGGAGGTCGAACCGGCAGCACCGGGAAAATCCTGTTGGCCACGGTAAAAGGAGACGTGCACGATATTGGCAAAAACATTGTGGGGGTTGTACTGGGATGTAACAATTACCAGATCATCGATCTGGGAGTGATGACCCCCGCCGAGAAAATTCTGGAAACCGCCCGGAAAGAACAGGTGGATGTTATTGGGCTAAGCGGGCTCATTACCCCTTCGCTGGACGAGATGGTTCACGTTGCCCGGGAGCTGGAACGCAGCGGGTTGCGGGTTCCTCTGCTTATCGGTGGCGCCACAACCTCCAAAAAACACACCGCCGTTAAAATTGCTCCGGTGTACTCTGCCCCCACCGTCCACGTGCTGGATGCCTCCCGTGGAGTTAATGTCGTCAACAGCCTGCTGGACGAAAATTTGCGCGAAGAGTACACAGAGCAAATTACCCGGGAGTACCAACGGATTCGCGAGGAGCACGAAAAGCGTGCCCGCAGCAGCAAACTCATTCCCCTGCTGGAAGCGCGTCAGAACCGCCTGCACACCGATTGGAGCCAGCAGGAGATTGTGAAACCCCGCAAGATGGGTGTTCATTATTTTACATCCTATTCCCTGGCCGAAATTAGAGAATGGATCGACTGGACACCGTTTTTCTGGGCCTGGGAGATGAAAGGGAAGTACCCGGCCATTTTCGAGCATCCCCGCTACGGGCAGGAAGCGCGTCAGCTTTTCGAAGATGCCCAGCGCTTTCTGGATGATATCATCAACAAAAATCTGCTTACTGCTCAGGCCGCACTGGGATTCTTCCCCGCCAATACGGTAGGATATGATGACATTGAAGTGTATTCCGACGAATCGCGCCAGAATTTGCTGGGAATGGTGCACACCCTGCGGCAACAGAACCGTCCCCCGGCTGGGAAGCCCAATCTGGCACTGGCCGATTACATTGCCCCTCGCGAAGAAAATCTCCTGGACTACATGGGATTCTTTGCTGTTACCGCGGGAGTGGGACTGGACAGCATCGTGAGCCATTACGAGAAAAAGCATGACGATTATCATGCCATCATGGCTAAAGCTTTGGCCGATCGGCTGGCCGAAGCCTTTGCTGAACTGCTCCACTGGCGCGTGCGGCGGGAATTCTGGGGTTACGCCCCCGACGAGCATCTGACGCAGGAAGAAATCCTGAAAGAAAAATATCGAGGAATCCGTCCTGCGCCCGGATACCCTGCCTGCCCGGATCACACCGAAAAAGCCACGCTGTTCCAGTTGTTGCAGGTGAGCGAGCACACCGAAATTCGTTTAACCGAGAGCTACGCCATGCACCCGGCTGCTGCAGTATCCGGATACTATTTCGCTCACCCCCAGTCTCGCTACTTTGCCGTGGGCACCATTGGCAAAGATCAGGTGATGGATTATGCCCGGCGCAAAGGGATGGATGTAAAAACCGTGGAGAAATGGCTGGCTCCTATTTTAGGGTACGATTTGTAATTGTGTAAATTTACTCCTTTTTACCGGGAGAAAATTCACTCAATTACCCACTTCGCTCCCCCTAAAATAAATTCCGGTTGAATCTACTCAACATTTTTCTATATTTTAGCCCGTTAGAACCGGAGGAAAATCATGAAATTAATCGACGTGCTCAAACCGGAATATATCAAAATTCCTCTCACCGGTCAGTCTAAAGAAGCGGTCATTAAAGAATTGATCCACACCCTGTCTCCTTTTTCTCTTTTCAGAAGCGAAGATGCCGTTTTTCGGGCGGTGATGGATCGGGAAAAAATCATGACCACCGGTGTAGGGCGCGGTGTCGCTATTCCGCACTGCAAAAAAGAAACCTGTAGCGAGTTTGGCATTGCGCTGGGCATCCATCCGGAAGGCGTGGATTTTCAGTCCATCGACGGTAAGCCTGCCCGGATCATTTTCCTGCTGGTAGGGCCGGAAAATAATCCCGGCATGCATATTCGTCTCCTCAGCCGAATTTCCCGTATTATTTCCAAAGAATCTCTCCGGGACAGTCTTCTTCAATGCCAGGATGCGGAAAGTGCCTATCAGCTTCTAAAAAAAGAAGAGGAAAAATATTTCGAGATCGCTTCATGAAACTCCTGATTTTCATTTTAAATAAAGAAGAGTTCCTGGAAGAAATTTTAGAAGCTTTTCTGGAATTGAACATTCAGGGCGCAACCATTCTGGATAGTGTGGGAATGGGCGCTATTCTGGCGCAGGACATCCCCATCTTTGCCGGATTTCGCAACCTGCTTCAGGGGAGTCGTCCCGCCAACAAAACAATTGTGACCATTATTCCCGAAGACATGGTCACCCCGGCTATTCAGGCCATCGAACAGGTGGTAGGTTCCCTTCAAGAGCCGGGTAACGGCATTGTGTTTGTTCTGGATGTGGAAAAAGTGGTGGGATTAACCAAAACTTTTTAACATGAACTCATAAAGTTCTTGCAGGACGGTTTACGGGGAAATTCTGAAAAAAAGAGAAAAATATGATTGGAGGTTTGAAAGCGTTTTATGAAAAACAGGCAACGGGGTTACGAAAAACCCCTTAAGGCCATTTAAAATTGTGTTGAAGATTACCATTAAACGAGATGCATTCTCTTGCAACACCGAAACTGCGAGAGCAGGGGAATAAAAATGGAAAAAAGCAAATGGGTTAAAATAGGGCCGCTCCCCGGTATCATTTACGCCGAGATGATCAGCGAAGTATTAAAGAATAAAGGAATTCCGCACACGGTGACGCAGGATGGGGTTTCCACCGCGTATGGGATTTCCGGTACAAACATCGCCGGGAACGAGGCGTACATCCTGACACCACCGGAGTTTGAAAAAGAGGTGCTGGCTATTAAGGAAATGATGATCGACCATATTTAACGAACCGAGGCGATTGTGCAATTGAACACGCTCCGCAAATCGGCACAAATAAAAATTCTGCGTTTCCTCCAGCGTATCGATATGCCGGAGGATTTTTATATGCTGTTTCTGGCCGCTCTTATCGGGGTGTTTGCCGGTTTAGGCGCCTACGTCTTAAACCTGTTGATTAATCTGGTTCACTACGTTTTTTTCGATCGCATGTACAACCTGGTGCGGGTGGAATGGTTTTCTTACCTGCTTTTAGCTCTGTTTCCGGCATTGGGTGGAATTATTGTGGGGTTGGTGATTCATTTTTTCTCCCGGGAAGCACGGGGGCATGGGGTACCCATGGTGATCGAAGCCATTGCTAATCGGGGTGGCTACATCCGTCCCCGGGTAACTCTGGTTACCTCCATCACGGCTGGAACCACCATTGGCTCCGGTGGCTCGGCTGGTAAGGAAGGGCCCATTGTTCAGATTGGTGCCGCCATCGGCTCCACCATTGGCCAGTTGTTCAACGTTTCCTCCGAACGTTTAAAGGTTCTGGTAGCCACGGGAGCGGGTGCTGGGCTGGCTGCAGTATTTAACGCCCCGGTAACCGGCGTGCTCTTTGCTCTGGAAGTCCTGCTGGCCGACTTTAGTATCAACGCTTTCACCCCGATTATGTTTGCCACGGTTATTTCCACCACCATTTCCCACTACCTCATCGGCAGCAGCCCGGTTCTAAAAATCCCGGTTTACTACCTGGAAAGTTTTTACGAATATCCCATGTATGCTCTAATGGGAGTGGTCGGAGGACTGGTGGCGGTCTTTTTTACCAAATTTCTGTACGCTACGGAGGAATTTTTCGAACGGTTAAAGAACGTGCCCGATTTCGTAAAACCGGCTCTGGGAGGCTTGCTCATGGGACTTCTGGCGCTGGTTTTCCCGGAACTTTACGGGTTCGACGATCACGCCATCCACACCGCCCTGCTGGTTCACACCGAAGTCTGGGTACTGTTTTTGTTAATGATGTTCAAAATTTTTGCCACCTCCCTTTCTCTGGGCAGCGGGGGTTCTGGCGGGTTGTTCACGCCGTCCTTGTTCATTGGCGCTACATTTGGAGCGTTTTTCGGAAGCGCCATGAACATCATCTTTCCTCATGCTACCGCTTCGCCCGGGGCTTATGCTCTGGTGGGTATGGGCATCATGATTGCTGGTACCACCCATGCCACCATCTCCGCCATGATGCTCATCTTCGAAATTACCAGCAACTATCAGATTATTTTACCGCTAATGCTGGGAACGATCATTGCTACCATCACCGCACGCCTGACGATGCGCGAAAATATTTACACCATGAAAATCGCGCTAAGCGGCGAATACATCTTTAAGGGGCGGAACTTGACGC
>JALWDQ010000538.1:0-6958 GCA_027039625.1 Calditrichia bacterium
ATTCAAAGCGGTGGATTTGCACGAAGGTATCGAGTCCACCCTTTCGCTCCTGCGCAACGAAATGAAAAATCGCATCACCGTCCATCGTCAGTTCGGGAAGTTGCCAGAAGTTTTTTGCCATCCGGGACATCTTAACCAGGTGTTCATGAATTTGCTGCTCAATGCCGTGCAGGCCATCGAAGACAAAGGCAATATCTGGATACGAACCGAACTGCGGGGGGAAGAGGTGGTGATTGAGATTCGGGACGACGGGCGGGGCATCCCACCGGAAGTGCGCGAAAAAATATTCGATCCCTTTTTTACCACCAAACCGGTGGGTCAGGGTACGGGACTGGGGTTAAGCATCAGTTACAACATCATCAAGGAGCATGGAGGACGCATCGAGGTGGAAAGCGAACCGGGGCAGGGCACTATCTTCCGCATCTTTTTACCCGTCCGGCCACCCCGCAAACAGCCCGCCAGTGAATAGGCTGTGAGAAAAAGCTATTCAATGGAATAATTATTCATTGTTTTTTAAATGTAGCCCCGAGCTTCCTTCGCAGAATCCTTACGGGAAGCTCGGGGAACATAAATCCACACTAAAAATTGGGCTTTAGCCCAATTTTAGGCTAAAGTCTGATTTCTGTACGAGGGAGGAAAAAAGAAATAAAACAACACAAACAACCATTACGCGGAAGTGACTATTGAATACCAATTTACCAGAACACATTAAATCTTGATATTGCCGTAACGTAAATTTCATTCTGTCCCTTCGGGACGAATTAATGTGGGGTTTGGCGTTCCATTCCCACAAATAAATTTAGTGGGCTAAGGGCATTCCGTCCCTTCGGGACGGGGCTGGTTGTGTCAGAAATGTGTTAATAATCTATCGGAAAATTGAATTGCAGGAACGTTGTTAGAAAAATTTTACACCCATCGAGGATCGATGGAATGCTATTGCGCAGCATCCTGTCGGATAGCCCATATTTTCAAATATGGGTAATGTTTTTCTACGCCGAGTGTTGAAACAGAAAAAATTGCAGTTGCAGGGAAAACCGGGAGTTTACCGCCCGATGGTGCTCTATCTGAAAATGGTAGTCCAGCGAAAAGCGAATCTTTTCCTGTTTTAGCAGGAAATTGTACCCCAGGCGGCAGAACGGCACATCGGTGGTTTCGGGGATGGCATCCCGGTATTTTTCCAGAGACGCCAGCCACTGGTGTTTCGAGAAAGTGAACACGCCCAGAAGATAGTAACCGAAGGCAGTCTCCCGGTCGAACCAGGCCCGGATAATTTCCCCCTGCACACGGAAATGGGAGAGCTTCCAGGCGACAAAGAGATTGGCACGCACATCTTTGCCAGTGTAACGTACCGTGTCGGGAAAAATTAAGTACAGCGGCAAATTCTCTGCCCGGCGGTATTGCAGAGAATAGCCGAGAGTGAACTGCCCCACTCGAGGGAGGTTGAGTTTAGCCCTGGTCTGGTGGGTCAGCAGAAATCCCTTGTTCTGAACCCGATATTCTTTGATGCCGTATCCGTTAAAAATTCCCAGATGGGAGGAAAATCGGGAATTGGGGGAATGATAATTAAGTTGCAATCCCACATCCCGGACTCCAAGAGTGCCGTCGGGAATCAGCACATTGATTACCCGGGCTCTTTCCAGAGGGGCGATGTGGTAGTCGTGCTGGGAGCGTTGCAAACTGAATCGGGGCACAAACTGCCCGATGTCCAGGGAAAACCGACCATTTCGGTACTTGAGTTTCACATCCTGCAGAAAAAACTTTTCCCTGTGGTAAGCCGAAAATGTGGTTTGGATTTTAAACGCCCAGTGCCGGGAAAAGTCCGGGGTGGAGCGGAGCCACAGCTTTAACCGGCGCAACAAAAACTCCGCCGAGCCCTGCCCATCTGTGTTGCCCCGTATCTGCACATATCCGTCCACCTCCACCGGTTGATGGGCAACTGTCGTCTGTGCCTGCGCTCCCAGCACTACCCAGAGCAAACAGAGTACAATCCACCGTTTCATTGTTGTGTTTTCAGAACCCTTCCCGGTTTTAACATACTGGCCAGTTCTTCGTTAGAGCTCTCCAGCCAGCGGGTGTTGTAGCCTCTGGAGAACAGATAAATATAAGCCCAGGCAGAGCGGGTACCGGAGGAGCAGAAGCACACAATTAACCGGTCTTTCGGGAGTTCCTCCAGACGATCCGGCAGCTGATGGATGGGGATGTTCAGAGTGGGGATTCCAAAGGCACTCAGGTCGAAACGCAGAATGTTCACTTCGGCTTCGTCCCGAACATCCAGAAAAAATACATTTTCCGTTTCAAACATTTTTTCGGCAGAAATTTTGTGCTTTCCGCTTCCGCAAAAGTTCAGATCCATTTGTCTCAACGCATCTTCCATGGCAAACTCCTTTTTTTATAATACTTTTAAGATGAGTTTCACAGCCATAATCAACAGAATAACCGCCAGAATTTTCTTCACGGTGTGGGGATTGAGTCGGGTGTGCATGAAATGGGTTCCAGCGGTGGCACCGATGATTCCCCCGGCGGAGGTAACCAGTACAATATGCCAGTTCACGCTTCCCAGCGCCCAGTAGGTCAGGAATCCTGTGAAGGAAGAGAAAGGAACCACGAAGGCAGTGGTGGCAGCAATCTTTTTGGGATTAAATCCCAGCATAAGCATGAGGGGAGAGATGATGCCGCCCCCACCGACACCCAGCATTCCGGAAAGCAGTCCCGCCGCAGCCCCAATAAGCGAGAGGGCGAAATAGGGCCGGTCTTGCCGGTAGCTCTCCTGTTCTTTCTTTTTGTGAAATAAGAACATGAATCCCGAAAACAACAGAAAAAGGATGAAAAGCATCAAGATGGTGCGTGCCGGAACAAATGTGGAGGAATAGGCACCCGCTACGACAAAAACGAAAGAGGAGACGATGATGGGGAGTGCCACTTTAAAATCCAGCCGTTTATTCCGAAAGTTGTGAATGCTGGCGCTGGAAAGGCTAATGGTGTTGTAGAAAAGCCCCACCGGTTTTGCCATCTGAATGGGGAATCCCAGCGATACCAGAATGGGAATGAGGATGATAGCTGCTCCCACTCCACCCAGAGCAAATAAAAATGCGGCCACAAATGCAATGCCGAAGAGAAGAAAATCCATATCTTCTGTTCTGTTTGAATTGTCGATTATCGTGCAACAAAATCGGTTTTTATTTCAGCGAAAAAACTCTTCGAATAATTTTCGAGCTCGTTGCCAATTTTCCTGGTTAATGCAGTATTTAATTTTCGGTGGTTTCACCTCGCCCTGGATTAACCCGGCATCTTTTAATTCTTTAAGATGTTGAGAGACAGTGGATTGTGCCAGCGGAAGCACTTTCACCAGGCTGCCGGTAAAGCAGCAGGATTGGCTTTCCAGGAATTTCAGAATTAGCAGGCGAGTGGGATGGGCCAGGGCTTTGGCAAAGCGTGCCAGTTGGCGAATATTTTCATCGTATTCGATGGAATTAAGCGAGCGCTCCATGGAATCCCCTGCCTTTATCGTCTATCGTAAATTAACGATTGGTGAAAATATTATCAAGTGGAAAAATAATTGGTTTCATTTTTGGGGAATAGTTTGATGTACTATTGAAAGAGATTCCGCAGGGTAGAAGGGTATTCCCTGGAATTTTTGTAAGCAATGGCTTGTAACTGCCATAGGCTTATGTGTGTATTGCCTCCGAAGGAGCGAAAAATGAAATTCCAGAAGGCAAATCCCAAATCCCGGGGGTTTTATAATTTCATTTTTAATCGTTATTTCAATTCGTGCTCATTCATGTGATTCGTGGGCAAGTGTCTGTCGCCACACAGGTCTTCCTGGAACGGGTCTGCCGATAAGGCTCTGGGAGTGACAGTAAGTGACTATGAGTGATTGTGAGTAACTCCGAGCATGTAGATGAGCTTTTACCTGCTCACGTAATATACCCAAAATCTGCAAGTTCCTTCTGTTACCCCATCTTACCCATATTCGTTAATTAAAAATTGAAGTCGGGTTGCTTCTTTAGTGGTAAAGCAAATTCTACTATTTATCTTTTTTAACCTGTTATGGCATCATCCAGGGAAGTTTAATTTTATTTTACATAACGAGTGAAAGTATTAGCGTCTCATTTTCCGATCTCAGGCGGTGCAACAATTAACAGCTGAATTTGGAAATCTTCGTTCCTTTAACAGAAATATGTACCTATATTCCTGTTGATTTGTGATGCGGTATTTTTTTCTATTTTTATTCTTATTCTTGAATCGGATGAAGATTCTGTTCTTTTCAAACTGGGATTTTTTACAGAGGTATTCCCTCTTAGAAATTATTCTTTTTGGGGTAAAATTGCTGTAAAAAGGTCGATAAGGTTGAATTAAAAGTTTATGGAAATCTATTTCTGCAAAAATCATCCGGATCGCATTGCGCGTTATCGCTGCTACCAGTGCAAGCAGCCCATTTGCCTGGATTGTCGGATGACCATCCGGCATCACTATTTTTGCAGCAAACGCTGTTACTACCACTTCTTATGGGACGAGTTTCGGCGATATGTTTCTCGGCGCAAATGGATTGGTCTGGGTGTTTTGCAGGTGCTTCTATTGCTCATCATAGTAGGAGAGTTTTTCTACTTTCAGCATCGCTTAAACCACTTATCTGTTACGGGTGAACCGGCAGGTGCGGTGGCAGATAGCGTATATTTACCCGCGCTGCGCGATTTCTTGCACCAATATAGCCCGGAGAAGATGCAGTTTTCCGTGAACGCCACAGGCAACCAGCAGCAAAATGTGTATTCCCTGCACCTTAATGTAAAGCAAAACTGGGTGGTGAACATCTGGAAAAATGGTGTGCCGGTGGTGAGTCGCTCGGTGCAAAAAGATACGGTGAGTGCCTTTTCCCTTCCGCTGGAAGAAGGGAAAAACCGGTTTCGCCTGGTGGTGTTAGACCAGGAACAGCACATGGTTTATCGGGATGAATTTCACCTCGCTTTTCACCGTCCGTTGATGCACCTGCTGGGACGATCCATTGAGCAGGGAAGCAGTCAACACCCATTGATTGCCCTTACTTTCGATGGGGGTTCGGACGATGCCCACACCCGGGAAATTCTTCAGATTTTGAGAGACAATCATCTCCATTGCACGCTTTTCCTCACCGGGCGATTCATGGAACGGCATCCGGAGCTGGTTCAGCAGATGATTGCTGATGGGCACGAAATCGGTAATCACACCTACGACCATCCCCATTTAACCACTTTTGCCGAAAATCATCGGCAGCAAACCCGCGATGGGGTCACCCGGGATTTTGTGCAGAAAGAACTGCTCAAAACAGACAGCACCTTTTTCGCCCTAACCGGCCAGCACCTCAAACCCTTCTGGCGGGCACCGTTCGGGGAATTCAATCGGCGTATTTTACAGTGGGCCGCTGAAGCCGGTTACCTGCACATTCACTGGTCGCCTCGTTTCGATACCTACGACTGGGTCACCGATCGCTCTTCGCGATTGTACCGCACTCCCGAACAGGTTTTTCGCCACTTCGTGCATCTGGACGAAACGCGTCCCCATGGCCTGAATGGCGCCATTGTACTGATGCACCTGGGCTCCCATCGGGATAATCAAAATATTTACGAAACCCTGCCTAAACTCATTCAAGAACTGCGCAGAAGGGGATACCGGCTGGTCACTATCAGTAAATTGCTCACCACGCTGTAATTTTTTTCCGGAAGGCTGGTTTTTCGATGTGTTTGGAGATTTCAGTGAATTTGGGAGTTTCCTTGATTCTGCGAACCGGGATTTTCTGCCCCGGTAATTAGCCCCATTTATCTCAATAGTAATCCGTGAATTGGAACAGTTCCCGCTCCCCTCCTGTTATCTCATTCTCCGCTTTTCAACCAGATCATTCCACAAGAGAGATGAAAAGGTTTATGTTTTGCAGAATATGCCCGGGGAGGTATTTTTACTCCGATTAATCTCCAATTTTCAGGCTTTCGATTTTTTCGGCGGAATCGCCACGACGAAATCGAATCAGTTTGTTCAACAATTCCAGCACGTATTTTTCCATATCCAGAATAAACGATTCCGATTTATGATTGAAGTAGGTATAGGCAACCATGGTAGGGATTCCAATGAAGAGACCGGCGGCGGTGGTAATTAACGCTTCGGAGATTCCTCCGGAGAGCGCTTTCGCCTGTCCCACTCCCAGGGTCTGGATGATATCGAACACTTTGATCATTCCCAGCACTGTCCCCAGTAATCCCAGCAAAGGTGCAATGGTGGCGGCGGTTTCCAGGGTGGTGAGTCCCCGCTGCAAACTGCGTACTTCCTGGCGACCCTGGTCTTCCACCAGGCGGCGCAACTCTTCCGGCGGCAAATCCTGATTTTTTAAACTGGTTAAAATAATCCGGGTAAACGGCGCATCGAACTTGCGACAGACCGACTCGGCCAGTTGCAAATCTCCCGGCGATTTGATTTGCTCCAGCATGGTGACCACCTCCGGAATGAGTACCTTTTTCCGCCGCAAAACAATCGCCCGTTCAATAATCACTGCCACTGCCACTACGGAAGTCAGTAGCAGAAAATACATCATGATCCCGCCTTTTAAGAACAAATCCAGCATCGTGCACCTTTCCTTAAAAATCAGAATTCTGAAAATTATCGCCTAAAGTTACATGAAAAATTCTCCGGTACCAATCTTAAAATTTACTCCCCATAGTTCCTGCCAACTTCCAGATATCAAGAACCAAATAAACCGTAGCGAGCGCAGCGAATTTTTAGAGAACGCTGAATAAAACAACCTCCATGTGCGTAAAAAATAATTTACAATCCTGTTAATCCCGTTCATCCTGTCTAAAAAATCATTTTACTTTTTAGCATCAGATTACATCAATTTCCGTGAATTCCTTAATTCCAGATTTTAAAAGACAAATCCTGGCTTATTCAAAAACCTTATTAAGTTTTTTTTCGTGGCGTTCGTTGCGATCGCTGCAGT
>JALWDQ010000538.1:6968-11119 GCA_027039625.1 Calditrichia bacterium
GAAAAAACCACCTTAATGTGTGCAAAAAAATCGCTTAAAATCCTGTTAATCCCGTTCATCCTGTCTAATAAATCATTTTACCCAATCTAAACAAATTCATCAATTCCAGATTTTTAAAAAACAAATACAGGTGGCCTCAAAAACCGCATGATGCTTCTTTTCGTAGCGTTCGTAGCGTTTCCATAATCTCACTGCCGCAAATTCGGGTACACCATGCGGATGGTTACTTCCAGGTAGGGATCGGGGAAATCGGCGGGTAAAGGACGGAAAGGGAACACGCTATGAATAGCATTGACCGAACTCTCTTCCAGGGAATGATGCCCCACATGGCGCAGCACCTGGAAGTCGTACATCCCCCCCTCCCGGGACACTTTGAACCGCACCACGGTGTACCCATGAATCAGACCGAGCGGATAGTAAGCAGGGGGCGCAGTCCACAACCGAATCAGCTTCCGTTTAAACGCCAGCCAGTAAGGAGCCCACTCCCAGGCGTAGGTACTCAAAGCAAAATCGCCTACCAGGTCGGCTTTAAAGCTTTCCATTTCCAGCATGGTTTCCCCCCGCTTTTGCTCACTCCGGGATTCCTGGGGCTCCTCGGGCGGTTTCTCCTTCCCCTGATCTTTTCCGGTAAGCAAATCCTTATTAAACGTGTGGCTCGATTTGTAAGCCAGAAGGGCATTTTTCACCGCTTCCAGCACCCGGGGATCAGATTCTTGACTGGCGGGTGTTTGCAGTTTCTCCTTCTCCACTTCCGACCCGGGAACCAGATGCGGTTGATTCTCCGAAACCTTCGGGGAACGCATCAAAGAAGATTCGGTAGAAAGCCGATTGGTTTCTTGCGGTTTATCCTGGGTGGCATTGGGATTTTCCACCAGCTCGTAAAACTTCTGGGGAATTTGCTCTTTTTCCGGTTCGGGCGGAGGGGGTTGCTCAAACACCAATTCAAGCGGTTTCGGTGTATCCGGCTTATTGAGGTGTGTGGAGCCCAACAACAGATCCTTCTGCAAAAACAGTAATCCCACCAGATGTAAAAGCACCGAAATGACAATGGAAATAATTAATATTTTGCGATCGTTCTTTTTCATCTTCCAGATCGTTTCACCCACCATTCCCGGTTTTTTTGATTAAACAGCGGAGGTGGAAATTAGTTCTCTTCCTTAAAATACTGGAGCGCCGAAGGTACATCCGGAAAAATCTGAAAAACATGGGAAAGCTGGGCGATACGAATCATATTCTCCACGCTGGAAGCTACCGTCGCCAGCACCAATTCTCCGCCAGCATTGTTTGCCTGCCGTTTTCCGAAAAGCAACGCTCCCAGGCCGGAACTATCCAGATCGCGCACATTCTTTAAATCCAGCACCAACTGGATATTTCCATCCGCAACTTCTACAAACAATTTCTCTTTCAGGGAAGCTGCATTGGAGTGATTAATGTGTTCATCCAGAACAGTAAAAATCAGCACATCATTGGCCTTCTCTGTGGAATATTGTATATCCATGGAAGAACATCCTTTCTTTTTACAAATCCATTCTAAAAATACGGAATTTTACTCCGGATGTCAAAAAATTAACCGGAAAGCAGGACGTGGTGCGGAGCGCCACAAAATTCACCGAAAAGTTAACAGTATTACTGAAACAATGGCCAGTGCCAGTGCCATAAGAATACGAGACGTCATCCGCTCCTGCCATATCCAGTATCCCACCAGGGAGGAAACGATAATAATCCCCACATTATTCAAGGGGAACGCCAGCGAGCCGGGAAGATGCTGGAGCACCTTCAAAATAAAAAATGCGGAAAAGAAATTCGCAGCCCCTAATAAAACGCCTCTCTGTACCAGTCCCCAGCTCATGGGCACCCGCCGTAAAAATACCAACACCGCCGTAAACACACCCGACAGAAAAAACACAAGAAGCATATATTCCATCATCCAGTGGGCGCCAAATTTTTCCTGAAAGATTTTCAGGCTCATATCGCCGGAACCCATGAGGAGGAACAGAAAGAGGGGAAGTAAAATTCCCCCAGCCTCCGAAGAAGAGGGGGATTCCTTTTCTTCCCGCGGTTGCCAGCTAAACAAATAAATCGCCAGCAGCGCCAGAACCAGTCCCACGTACTGGGTGGGTTGCAAACTTTCCCGGTAAATGAGCAATGAACCCAGCACGGGAATCACCACCGAAAGTCGGGTTACCGTTACCGGTATGGCAATTCCCAGGTTTTGAATGGATATCATGTACACCACAAATGCGGTAACAAAAATGAGCGCGGTAGCCAGAGAAAGAGGAAATAGTTGGCCGTAAATGTGGATACCGGAGTTCCAGCCCCCTGCCAGCAGCGTCATGATCACAGCCATCACATAATTGAATAACATCACTCCCAACCGATCCAGCCGCCGGGACTCGTTCCAGCGAATAACCACCGCCACCAACACACTGGAGAGAATGCTGAATATCAGATAAACCATCTCGCTACCATTTTCCAGGAATTTAAGTTCATACCTCCTAAAATAGTAAATTTACAAAAAATTGCGTAAACCACAACCTTCCTTTCTTTTTCTTCGCAGCTATTTTACCTTCTGTAAATTTTCCGTAAAGAAGGGTGAAAGATTTCTCGATTTCTGATGAAATTTTCCCTGAAATATACACCCATTTCCATTGTTTCTCGTTTTTCGCTTTAAAATCGGAATCCATTCTCCCTGCTTTTTCGTAAAACATGTGAACACTTTAACAGAGGAGGTGCGTGTATGAAACAAACATACTATGAACTGGTCATCCAATCGCCCTTTTTGCTCATTAAAGGTTTTCTCATGGGATTCATGTACGGTCGCGGAGAAGAATTCCCCTACTTTTTCAATCGTAAAGCGGGAATTCGTCGGGAGACGCTGGGGGAAGTTATCAAAGAATATCTCTCTCTGGATAATTACACCCACCTTTGTTTACCCGAAAACATTGTCCCCGAATTTGAAACTGCACTGGAAAAAGCACATCCCAAAATCGGAGTAACCATCGAGAAGAAGAACAAAATCCGTTCGGCGGAATTCACGTTTAGTTTTGAGATTTACAACGAAGAGCAGGCACAGGTTTGCAAAGAATTAATGAAGAACCTGCCCGAAGGAGTAGAATTACACAATTTCGAACCGAAAGAGATTCGCTACGAGACCATCCACGGGGTTAAAGAATACGCGCCGTTGCATCCCTACATTTACCGGGGACAGGGCATTGTGCGAGGCGACTTCGAACCGCTGATTGAATTCTACCTGCGATGCAAACGCAGCTCCATCCAGGAGTTTATCCTGTGCAGCGAAGTGCGCCTGTACTACGAAAAAGAAGCCGAGGTGCCCGCCTGAAGGGAGCCCGGAACAGCACGCCAGGCCCGGGCTCTCCGGAAACTCATTTCCCGAAGCAAATACCCTTCTTATTACAACGGTAGATATCCGCCGCTGCTCTTGGTAAGTTTAATATCCCGCAGCAACGGTTCTTTGATGTGAATCTCGAAAGTAAAGGAACTGTAAGCGGGATTGGGCTGCCAGTTGAAGGACATCTCCCAGCAGTGTAAATCCCGGTAAATATTGAAGCTCTGATGGGCAATTTCGTGGTTCATCAAATCGAAGCTGGCGGAATACTGAATGCGCCAGTTGGGTGTGAGCTGCACCCGGGCATTCACATTGGCGGTAAAATCCTTGCGCACTGCCCGCACGTTGCTGCGGTTCACGCTGTACACCAGGTTCACACTTAATTCCCAGGGGAATTTCAGATTGCGCAGCATCTCGATGTCCTGATTGCGCACCAGGTCTTCCACACCGGCAGTGGGGAGGCCAACCTCGGTGGTATCGCCCTCTGCAGCGGGGCGCTTACCTTTCTCCTCCCGGCGGGGTGGGGTTAATCGGAAACCGGTATTTATTCGAAGGTTGACCAGCCGCGGCAGAGAAAATCCGTTTTGCCATACAAACTCGTTCCGACGTCCATATCCTCCGTGCCCCACTTTGTAAAGGCTGTGGGTGGCAGTGAGGGTAAAGTTAAATTTGGAGGTCGCCTGGGTGCGCAGGCTGCTGTTAATCTCGCCCCAGCGCAGGCTATCGGCCAGAAAGTTGTAATTGGTCGATAAATCCCAGTTGAATAAATTGATCTTTTTCTCCTCTCCATTGCGAATCATTTTAC
>JALWDQ010000539.1:0-1095 GCA_027039625.1 Calditrichia bacterium
ATGAAAATGGTGTGTTGCGCCCAACCCCTGAAAAATAAAACCAAGAGGAGGCCACTATGAAGGTACTGGCAATTATCCTGAGTATTCTGGTTCTGGCATCTTTCATGTATGCCGGAGACCCCAAAGTTGAATGGCATGGTCTGTTCTACATCTACAACTTTGGGCACCGTAATACCGATTTTACCAGCTCTACCGATGATGGCAACAGCTATATGTACATGCATGGGGATGTGAATGCTTCTGTGGATTTCGGTAACGGTGTTACGGCATACATGGTACTGGGAGCCTGGGGACAGCACGGAATGAGTCCCTACCATGGAGGAGGATTGGGTGAAAATGTGGATCCCCGTGTGGATATTATGCAGGCCTACTTCACAATTAGCCACCTGTGGGGATCAAATTTCTCTTTCCGGGTTGGGAAAGAGCGTTTGCTTTACGGAGATGGAGCGATTATGTTCGATGGTGGAGAGGATGGTGCCGCCGGAGCGAAATTGATGTATAATTCTGATGTGGTGGATGTGGATCTGTTCTATTACCGTTATGCCCAGATGGGCGGAATCATGAATGTGGGTACCGGGCTGGATGTGTATCCCGGAAACTGGAATCTAATTGGAATCTATCCCACGGTAAAATTGATGCAGGGTAATCTTAAACTGTACCCGTACTATGTAGCACGACACGTACGTGTGGCAAAGGATACTCTCAATATGCCCATGTGGTTTGGATTGCGTCTGGAAGGTACTTTTCTGGGAGGATTAAATGTGGCTGCAGAATACACCCAAATGGGTGGTAAAAACCAGATTAATGATTTAAACTATAAAGGCCATCACATGCTCGTGCGTGCTGACTACACTTTACCTGCTACACCGCTTACGCTTGGTTTAGGATACGTGTTGTTCAGTGGAGATAAAAAAGATACCGAGAAGGACAACGAGCTTTACGAAACTGCGACCCAGGGACCCTATACGTATGGTTTTTATAAAGATTGGCCTGGATTTGGTCCTGCGCATCTGATGACTACTGGTTGGGGATTTGCCGGTGTGAATCCCTGGAGTTCAACCATGTCCAATATGAACATGATGGATGTGAATGTAG
>JALWDQ010000540.1:0-1095 GCA_027039625.1 Calditrichia bacterium
ATCAAAAATAGCCACACCAACCAAATTCGGTTGAGCTTCTTTCAAGCCGTAAAAATGCTCTCTAGCTTTAGAAGGCTGATTACCCACATAATAAACAAAAGGACGTTCTAAATATTGAACCGCCGGATGTTCCAGTTTTTCTGCGAATGCTTTTAAAATAGCGAGATCAGTTGATCCTTCAAGGTAAAGCACCCATCCGGTTTGCTCTGCTTGATAGTATTGGTCGTAACCAATGTCTCGAAGAGATTTTAAGAGTTGGCTAACTCTATCGTCTATTCGATGAGGTTTACCAAGAAAGGCAATTATAATATCCTTACTCGCTGCTTCATTCAGTACAATCTCGGAGTGGCTGGCAGCAATCACCTGTCCATTCCGTGAACTCGCCACCTCGGTTAATAAATTGTAAATTTGTCGTTGGCGTAGTATTTCGAGATGAGCGTCGGGTTCATCTAATAATAGCACGGCACCTGGATTCACATACATATAAGCAAGAAGAAGTAATACCTGTTGTAATCCTCTACCTGAACAAGATAAATCAAGTTGAATATTGGAAAAATCTCTATATGTCATTGTAATTTCACCTCTCTCAGGAAGATAAACGGGCTCTTCAATTTTTACACCAAAAAGTTGGTGTATATTTTTTTGTAATTCCGGCCAAGTTGTATCGTAGGATTCTTCTGTTAACCGATAACATAGATTCCGTAAAACCTCAGCGGTTCTTCCTTCACCGATTCGGACATTTATTGCCCCGGAATCAAGGCGAGTTTCATTTGCAGCAAGTCCTGACATGGGTGGTAAATAGGCAAGCCGAAGATTTCGTACTTCTTCAGGAACCGGCATTCGTCGAGATTTCTCATTGCCAGAGATACGAAGGGGACGGCAGTAGATGGATTCCTCATTCGCATAATCAAATTCCATACCGCAGGTCCAGGGCTTATCTGCCGTAATACCTTCTACAATGATTTCAATTCTAATATTTTGTGTACGCGTTTTTCCTTCTTTTCGTTGTACATCCCGAACATGCAAATTGTGCCACAATAAATTTGCTCTTGGAACGGGAATCGCAATCAAATCCCGTCGGTTAATAGTTACGCC
>JALWDQ010000541.1:0-11102 GCA_027039625.1 Calditrichia bacterium
TATTGTAAATAACCAGACTCACCTCCACCGGAGCGCCATGATCCAGATCGGGGATATCGAATTTCAGAGTAGTGGTGGGATTAAAGGGATTGGGATAATTGGGATACAGTCTGAAATTTTTCGGCAGGTTGGAAGAAACTGTGTAAATGGGATTACTCTCCATGGGGACAGTCGCAGAAATCGGTCCGTGGAAGGTTTTATGCCCATTGAAATCCACATCCACTAATTTATACCAGTAGGTATGGCCCGGGGAAACATTTTCGTCAATAAATTCATATCGGTGGGTACCGGTACTATTTCCCTGTCCCCGCAAATTCGGATTGCTTACATAACTGGCAATGGTCTCGTATTCCCCATCCCGGGACTCTGAGCGAACAATTTCAAATCCAGCATTGTCGATCTCGGATTGGGTAATCCAGAATAACGAAATTTTATCATTATATGATTGTGCATCAAATGTAGCTAAAGCGATAGGCAAGGAATTATCTTCTACAGAGGATTCAAGAACATATACTTCAGGATCTCCAGAAACAGCATCTGTTACTACGGCAATATCTCGATATAAATCTTGATCTAATAATTTTTGCCCGCCACCGATATAAGCAATACTATTTACTTCGTCTTTACTTCCGAGTCCATCAAAAATAGTGACAGCTGAAGAAAAATTACCTGAACTAAAATCTCCTGTATTCCCTGTAAATTCAATATATTTGACCCCAACTCCGCTAAAATTAGAACGGCTGAAATAAATCTCACTTTTGCCATCATTATCATAATCACCTACTGCTAAAGCCTCAGGATTATTTCCAAGCGAATATATTCCTCCTGGTTCGTCAGTATCGTATGTAGTTCCCCCAATATTCTCATATATATAAATTTTATCATTTGTCATCTCAGCTGCAACTATTTCATTGACACCATTCTGATCTATATCTCCAATAGTAACAATATTATTATCAGGACTACTTATGCTTATATTATTATTTATGGTGCCGTCAACATTTATTGAATTCGTACTACCTCCAATAAAATGGTATATACCTATTCCATAACCGCTACCATCTGCTAATACTACAATTTCTTTTTCAGAATCATTATCTACATTTCCCACCTGTAAAGCAGACACACCATTATGGAAATTTGTAGATGCAACAATCGTCCAACCAGAACCATTCCACTCATACACTTGAATATTATTTGAACTGGCAATATTGCCTACAACAAATTCCGGATTTCCATCGCCATCACTATCACCCAATATCCCAACCCCAACTGGATTGTCAGTAGGAGAGGGAGCTTCACCTGAGGGATGGGCAGAAATACTTAAATCTGACGTATTAACATCCAATATTATCACCCTATAAGTACTAGTACCTATGGCAACAACAATTTCAGATGCCGGATCATTATCCACATTTCCAAAAGCTAATCCTCGAGTGTTCGCAACAATCTCCACTGTTCCGGTTATGTCATAACTAGATCTGAGTTCATAAGTATTATTTGCTGTAGCTTCAAATATTTTAATTTCCGCATCTGACTGTTTAGAAAAGACGATAAATTCTCCCCAACCATCATTATCTATATCAAATCCTCCAATCACCGCCTGGCCATCAGTGCCAAGTTCATCTCCATTATTAATGGTGGAAAGAGTAAAACCATTTTCCCCCGATGGTTGAGAAAACACAAGTTTTACTACAATCAAAAAAACGACACTGATAAAATACATGCCTTTCATAATGACTTCCTCCAAATTAGTTAAATAGAACTGATTTTTATATTTGTATTTAATAAAAAAAAAATAAATTATCAAGTATTTATATATTTTATTTTTACAGTGATTGTTATCTAAATTATTCAAATATTATAAACTAATAATAAAAAAACACCTCAAAACTCCCCAGGCTGCTTTAATTGATGTAAAAAGCAGAAAAAATCTTACCGTACCAACATTACTTTTATAGCATATAATTAAAATCCATTTTTCACTACCATAAAATAAATTCCTTTGCTCATCTTTCGGCCAGCATTATTATTTCTATACCACTCTATAACTACCCGCAGCAACACTTCTATTGTAAAAAGGAGATTTATTTTCTGTCCCCGTGAAAAATATACCATCCAATATCAATGGAGCCATTTACCCTATTCCGGAATTCATCCACACTCACCCATAATATCTAATGCCGAGTTTTTCTGGATAAGCATAGGAAAAAACATGAAAGAATTCAATCGATGCGATTGGGATTGTTCCAGTAAAACTGACAAATGCCCCGGTAGGTGGCAATCCAGAGGTAATCTCCATCCAGAAGTAATCGGCGGCAGACGTTATTCAATAATCCGTCGGCTATGGTGAATAAACGCCAATATTTTCGTTCCCGATCGTATTTGAGCAGTCCTTGATCGGTACTTACCCACACACTTTTCTCATTTACCGCCAGATCTGTAAACGGGCCGGGCAGTTCCAGTCCCAATTGAGGGAATCCCTCCCACCGTTGCGTCCGGGTATCCAGCCAGAAAACACCGCCGGGGGAGGCAAACCACACTTCTTTACCAAACACTTCCACCGCAGTTACCGGTACATCCTGAACCGCTGTTTTTGCCGAAACCGCCACCCATTTGCCCAAGGGTGTAGTGGAGTAAAAAATGCCACGATTGGTTCCAATCCAGATGGTGTCGCCCTGGACCCCAATCTGGTAAATTGTCGCCAACCGCACATTTTTCGCCTTGGCACGCTTGATTTTCGTGGAATCCAGAGGGAGGAGATTTAATCCGTTGCGGGTGGCAATAAGCAGGGTATTATTCCAGAGAGCCAGATCGGTAAGTTCCATACTGGAGAGCCCGTGTTTCATGGTAAAATTACGCCAGCGATCTTCCCGCTTGTCGTACAGACTCAATCCGTAATCGGTAGCAAACCACACCGAATCACCGGTTACTGCGATGTCGAATACATTGTCGCTGGGCAGGTATGCCAGCCAGCGCGCCCGGAAATATTCCCAGCCACCGTCCTGATCCCGCCAGTGTACAATACCGGGACGCCCCGGACCCGGTAACGGCTCTCCCCCAATCCACAAATCATTATTCTGAAAGCGCAACACCCGCGGTGCAATGTGAGTGAGTCCGAACGGTACAATATCCATGCGCTGAGAAAACATATTGCCCACGCCCACACCCAATCCTTCAATCACAAACCAGATGCGTTCCCAGTGGTCTTTCAAAAATCCGCGAATGGGGTATTCATCGAAATAATCGTCCATCACTCGCCATTCGCCGGTAATGGTATAATTTCCATTGGCAAAAAACTGTGGGAGCAGACTCAAATATTCTTCCGGGTAAAACACATTGTACCGGATGGTTCCTCCATTATTCGGGGGATTTGTGGGCGGAGGCACTTCGTTCCAGAAATGTGCCCGAGAACTACAATACCATTCCTCCTCGGCAGGTTTAAATACACAGGTATCGTCCCGGGTAAATGCCCACAGATATCCGGTACGGGAATCGTAACGAACTTCTTTGATGAAATTGTTGGAGAGTCCATTGCTGGTAGTGAACGGATAATCCCAGTAATTCTGGTACAACTGATAGCGCAATATCCCTCCCCCAAATGTTCCAAAATAAATGTAATCGGTTCCTACAGCAATGGAGGTGATATGGGTGCTTTCCAGGTAACTAATCCAATCGTCCAGGGCGTAATGCATGCGCCGCTGGTGTTCGTTCAAATAGCTCTGGGTGCGAATATACTGGGCAGACACCGGGTGCCAAAACCAGAAAAAAATCAGTAGCAAAATTCCAAGAAACTTGATATGCCTTCTCACCTTATCAGAAAATTTTAAATTCTTTCAATTTTAAGAAACGGATGACTTAAATCGAAGTAGTACTGGATTATTCCCCCATAACTTTAATAATAAGGCGTTTGCGGCGCTGCCCATCGAATTCCGCATAATAGATTTGTTGCCAGGGACCAAGATCCAAATGTCCATCGGTGATGGGAACAATCACTTCGTGATGAATCAACAAACTTTTTAAATGGGCATCGCCGTTGGTTTCGCCCGTTCGATGATGGCGATAGTTGATGTTGAACGGAGCCAGTTTCTCCAGCCACTCGTCAATATCCTGGATCAACCCCGGTTCGGCATCATTCACATACACACCCGCAGTGATGTGCATGGCACTAACCAGCACCATCCCTTCTTTTACCCCACTTTTTTGCACCACCTCTTCTACTTTGTCCGTAATGTTAATGTATTCCCGTTTCCGCGCTGTGTTGAACCAGACATATTCAGTGGCAAACTTCATAGGTCTCTCCTCATTTTCGTTTAGGGTAAGGAATTTGTCTGAAGACGTTTGAGAATTTGCTGATAGATGACCCGCTCGCAGCGGAACTGAATCTCCACATATTCATGATTGTAATTCTGAGCCTCCACCAGCGTATGGTCATGAATAAAATGAACCAATTTCTGGTGGGAAAGTGGAATCTGCATACGAGCAGCGACAAATTCTTTTTCCAGAATTTCCTGAATTTTCTGGCGCAGTGCGGGAATCCCAATTTGTCGAACGGCAGAAATGAACACAGAATCGGGATATTGCTGCCGCAGTGCCGCCAGAATTCCCATTTCCTGTAACCGATCAATTTTATTAAACACAATGAGCATGGGTTTACGATGGGCGTTCAGTTCTTCCAGCACTTTCATCACCGTGTGCATTTGCTCCCGGAACTGAGGATGGCTGATATCCACCACATGGAGCAGCAGTTCTGCTTCCCGGACTTCATCCAGAGTACTTTTAAAAGAGGCAATGAGCTGGTGGGGGAGCTTTCGGATAAACCCCACGGTATCGCTAACCAGGATCTGATAATTATCGGTTAGGGCAACCCGGCGCACGGTAGAATCCAGTGTTGCGAAGAGCTGATTTTCCACCCGCACCTGTGAACCCGAAAGCAGGTTCATCAGAGTGGATTTCCCTACATTAGTGTAACCAATGAGGGCTACCCGGAACATTTTGCGCCGATTGCGCCGGCGCACCGTGCGCTGACGGTCGATTTGCTCCAGGTCGTGACGCAGTTTCTCGATTCGGCGGCGAATCATCCGGCGGTCGGTTTCCAGCTGTGTTTCTCCGGGCCCGCGGGTACCAATACCTCCCACCTGCCGGGAAAGGTGTGTCCATTGCCGGGTAAGCCGCGGTAACAGGTGCTGAAGCTGGGCCAACTCCACCTGCGTTTTTGCCTCTCGCGTGCGGGCGTGATGAGCAAAAATGTCCAGAATCAACGTGCTGCGGTCAATAATCTTTGCCGGAACCATTTTTTCCAGATTGCGAATCTGAGCCGGTGCCAGATCATCATCAAACACCACCACATCCGCGCCAGTGCTTTGAACCAGCGTCACCAATTCGGAGACCTTTCCGCTCCCAATAAAATAGGCGGGATTTATTCGCTGTAATTCCTGAATCAGGGTGGCGACAACTTTCAGGTTGGCTGTGGTGGCTAATTGCTTCAGCTCCTGCAAATTTTGTTCACACTCCCCGGCCTTTTGACTGGCGAGTTGAACACCAACCAGAATAGTTTTTTCCTTCGAACGAACGGTGCTTGAATATGTCAAATTAAAACCAGTTTTTTAACCCCAATCGCTATTTATAATTCTACACAGATTAAATTGTTTCCGTCTTCTTTTTTCTCAACCCTTTAAATTTATTGAAAAATTCGTTTTTGTGCCAGTTGAATTTGTTCCCGGATCATAAAAATGTCTTGAAAACACCGGGGTTTTTCTACTCACTGGCCAGTTCCTGATGCAACC
Source organism: Calditrichia bacterium (assembly GCA_027039625.1). GTDB lineage: Bacteria > Calditrichota > Calditrichia > RBG-13-44-9 > RBG-13-44-9 > JALXCH01. The sequence continues at coordinate 5,787 of JALWDQ010000541.1, forward strand.
TTTCGGCTTCTTTTCGGGAGCCCGTATATCCCAGAATCATTTCCACCAGAAGGAGCAGCAGAACTAATCCCAGCAAATACGGCCACAGTTCTTTACCAAAACGCGTCTTTTCCACAGCTTCGCTAATATTACCCTCCGGAGGGAACCAGTGCATCCCGGGAAAGATGTTCCGGAGTTGCTTCTCCTCTAAAAATTGCTGGCGGGACTCCTCCGGGTCAGGATTCACCGAATAAAGTGCAATGGGATGCCCTCCCTGGAGGATTTCATAATTGCCGGGCTGCAGATTATCCTGAATTTCCACCTGTACCGCATTTCCCCGGAAAGTTGGAATTACCTTCCGCAACAAATTGGAAGGATCACGCACCGTGAATTGATAGGGTGCCGGTAAATGTTCAAATCGCCAGGTAAAATTTTCCCCGGTATGAATGGAAATGGCAGCCGGATGCTGCCGAACCACCATATAGTACAACAAGCGGTAACTAAGGGGGACGACAAATCCCCTGTACAATAAATTCGTCCATTGCGTTTGCAAGGGAACGGTGAAAAACGCAACATTTTCATTTTCCCGGAATCGGGTACTTAATAATGGGTCACCGTTTTTCAGGGGAATAAGCACCTCTTCCCCCCGGGTGGGTTTATATCGATAGTACGCATAAAACTCGATGGGATGCAGTTCTCCCTTTTTCTCAAATAATCGCTCGAAGATGGGATGTTCCCAGCGGATTTTCCCCTGGGTAAGAAATTCGCTGGTGTTCCCGGGATGCCCGGCCAATTCCAGAATCTGCCCCATTTTTAACGCTTTCAGGAACCGATTCATTTCGGTGGGCACAATTTGGTTGCCGGGGATTATCCAGAGTCCGCCACCCGTTTGCACGAATTGCTGCAGGCGTAGCGCCAGCCCTTCGCGAATGTGATTAAATCCCTCCAGAACAATCACCCGGAATCGGGCAAAATCCACGTTCGACCAGTTCAGGGAATTGATTCGTTTATAACGGAATATCTTCTTTTCCAACGCCGGTTGCAGGATAAGGGGTAGGTAGCTGTGGAACGATTCCCCGGGAACGATATGTAACAGGGCGATCTCGTCCGGCACATAAAAATTGAAATAATAACGGTTGTTCTCGGCCAGCATATCGCTTTCGCATTCTACATATCCCCGCACAAATCCGCTTTGTTGAAGGGCAAACCGGAAATTCAGCAGTTTGCCCTCTCCGGGTGCCAGGGAAACGTTCTGCCGGGCAACCCGCACATTATCCAGAATCAGCGAAACCAGCGAAGTCAGATACTTCTGCGGATGATTGTTGCGCACCAGTGCTTCTATCTGAAGCTCCTGGTCTTTTTCGATCAGCCGATTGACAATCTCCACACTATCGACCGAAACATCTTCCACCGGCGGGGCAGTAATCGGAATCAGATAAAAATGAACCGGGAAATTCAGGCTCTGAAGAAGCTCCCGAATTTGTTTCTCCTGGATGTTGCTTTTCTGGAAATCGGAAATGATAAAAATTTCTTTTCGGAAGATGGACGAGTTTTTTAACCAACCCACCGCTTTCAGCAATGCCGTGTAAAAATCGCCGCGCAGTGCTCCGGGATGAAGCTCCGAAGCAACTTTCTGCCAAATGCTGGGAGAATACGGTTTCTGCTTAACCAGAACCGCGGGAGGATTTCCCAGCGTCACTACGGAAATACGATCGCCGGAATGAGCCAGGGGTTCCAGGCTTAACCAGGTTTCGCGCACCTTCTCCAGCAAACTTCCCCCAATTTCCAGTCGATTTAATGAGAGACTGTTATCCAGCAAAAACACCATTTCCACAGCGCTGCGCCCTGCCAGAAGCGAACCGCTGCTCTTCAGAGTAGGCCGGGCAAAAGCCAATACCAGCAACAGAACAATGAGGGTGCGGATAATCAAAAGGAGAATCTGGCGAATTTTTAATCGCCGCATTTCCTTCCGGGACATCTGCTTCAGAAAATGCACGGTACTGAAAGGAATTTCGCGAAATTTCTTGCGATTTAATAAATGAATTAATAACGGAATGATACCGGCAACAAGTCCAAATAGTACCGCTGGATTCAGAAAGTGTATCATCAATCAAATACAACCTTTTCTTTAAAGACAAGTTAACAGAACATTTCTTTTCAAAGCAACTCTTAAGTAACTTACTGCTCGAAAACAAAAAACTATTTTAACCATCAATTTAACCATTTATATTTATGTTTAGACAATAATAACCATGAATTTATTTTAATTCCAGGAATTATTCATGTGCGTTTCCGCGGAAAAAAGATTAACTTTTACAAAAAGCTGGAGAAAGGAAAAGAACCGCTCCATTTTTATGTGACATCAATCATAATTGATTGTAGTTTTTTTAACATCTTAAGGCAATTCTATAATTTAAGTAGGAGTCAAATATGATTTCCAGAATAATGGCGAAACTACTTCTGATTGGTTTACTATTTCTCTCTTTGTTGGTACTCCAGTGTAGTTATCCCCAACCGCGGGATGTTCTTCCCCCCAATGTTTATATTGTGCATCCTTCGAACAACCAGGTGGTATCCGGGGCTGTCCCCATCATTATTGGTGCCAACGATAACGATGGCATCGATCATGTCGCCGTGTACATTGATGGTAAGCGGGCGTTCGAAACAACTAAGGAGCCCTTTGAATTTATCTGGAATACAGACAGTTTGGCTCCAAACAGTACCCATTATATTGGTGCATTTGCCGTGGATCATAGCGGGAATCCGGGTTATGCCACCAGCATTTCAGTACAGATTCGCTCCATATCTCCCACCGATTCCACACCACCTGTTGTTTCCATCATTTATCCTCCTTCCGGTTCCGTAGTGAGCGATACGGTACGGGTCGTTCCCAGTTTCGACAACGAAAACAAAATCGATTATGTGGAATATTATGTGGATGGTTATCTTCAACATACCAGCACCGAAATTCCATTCGACTTTTTGTGGGTGGTAAACAGATATATTAACGGGAGTCCACATACCCTTTTTGCCCGCGCTTATAATTTTAAAGGACTAGCCCGCTATTCCAATGTAGTGAATGTTACGGTTGAGAGCGATATCATCATAGACAATACTCCACCCATCGCCAATATTCTTCATCCCAGAAATGGCAGTGTTGTGGTAGATACGGTAAATATTCTGGCCAAGGTTACAGACAATATTGGCATCCAGCGAGTGGAACTGTACATTGATGGCGAGAAAAGAGGAACCCTCACTGCCCCTCCCTGGAAATTTGAATGGATTGTCTCTCAACTAACTTACGGAAGTGAACACAGCTTGGTGTTGTACGCTTACGATACCAACCAGAATCAGGGAATTTCCCCGGTGGTTAATGTAACCATAGCCAGTTCTCACGTTGTAGATAACATTCCTCCTGAAGTTTTTATTAGTTATCCTCCCGCTGATGCTACCATTTCCGGCACCGTTACCGTTGTGGCAAATGCTAATGATAATATAGGGGTCACCAATGTGGAATTTTATATTGATGGAATATTATCCGGGGTAGATGCCACCCCCCCTTATGAGTACGTATGGGACACCAGCAGCCTTCTGCCGGGAAGCAGACATTCCCTATCCGCTATTGCTTACGATGCTGCGGGAAATTCCACCCAAACCCCCGAACAAAACGTCACCATTGCTTTGCCAGATGTAACACCACCCAGCGTAAGCTTCATTTATCCCCGAAGCGGCCAGGTTATTACCGAAAACATTACCGTGAGCGTGAAAGCAACGGATAATGTGGGTGTAACCAAAGTCGATTTCTTTGTGGATGGTGCTTACGTGCATACCGATAGCACAGCCTCTTACACCTACTACTGGGATATTTCCGGATACAGCAACAACAGTTCGCATACCCTTTTCGCCAAAGCCTACGACGCCGCAGGCAATGTTGGTACTACTCAGGTGCTTGGGGTAACCGTTGTGAATACAGATGATATTCCTCCTGTGGTCACAATCATCTATCCCGTGAGCGGAAATACCTACACTACTGGCGATACGGTTGCGATAGTAGCGGAGGTTAACGACAATGTGGCTGTGGATTACGTGGAATTTTACATCGACGGCATCTTGAAATTCACCGATAATACCTATCCGTATCGGTACGACTGGGACACCTCCAATTACGGAGGCGGAGGTTCTCATTCGATTTATGTGAAGGGTTATGATACTTCCGGCAATGTGGGAAGCGCTCTGATTTCGGTCATCATAGCTCCCTGATCCTTTGCTAAAGAGCCCAAACGTTACTTTTACCCAAAATAAAAGCCAGGTTCCCGTGAGCCTGGCTTTTTCCTACCCGATTTTAAACCGCTTCAATCCGAACGATAGACGCTTTTCCACCAGGTATAATGCTTCTCTTCCAGTTCTTCCTCAGAAGGCATGGGGAAGAAGATGATATGGTCTGGTTCCGCTAACCAGAAACCGTGCTGGATCTGGGAATAAGAGATTTGCCCGAATACTTCATTTAAACTAATGGTCTTCGTGCGTTTATCCGGATTGTTCACCAACTCCAGTATGGCAGAAATTAAATTGCTTACATTAATATTAGGCAAAGGGGAAGCTGTAAGAGATTGCACATCGCGAAGGGAGAGTAATTTTTCCACATCGAGTTTGTACTGGGTGAAAAATATTTTGGGAGCGCCCTTGGATTCGGTTTCGATGGTGATGTACTTCCCAAACTGGAGAGGGTCGAGATTCGAAGCCACCAGGAGTTGCAGAGGGCAGATTTCCTGATAAATCCGCAAGCGCCGGGGTTGCTGGAAACGTGTAAAATCGCTGCTGCGTTCCAGCTTGAGTACCTGTCCATCCACCGTAACCAGATACAGCGCCAGAATCGAGGTAAAATCGATGTGTTCCAGCACCCGGTAGGATTTAATGAATTTGGTCTTTTTGGGAATCCCGGGCATTCCCGAAACGGTACGTTTCAAATATTCCTCAATCTGAAAATAATCGTTCCGGAAATCCAGGTGAATCTCCGCAAAAATCACCTTTCCGCTAAAATGCTTGGGACTTCCCACCGCATAATGCCGGCCAAACTCTTCAGGACTCAATTCCGAAGCCACCAGTGCTTCGTTTGGGTAAAGGATTAAATAAAGGTGTTTTTGAAATTCCGTCATGATTTCTTCCTTCTGTCCAATCCGTTTCTCTCTTTCCGTAATTTACTAAAGAACAAGAGGTTAAGCAATATCCCTTACCCATTTCCCTCAGCGTACCACATCGCCGGTAATCTGGTTAATAGAACCCGGTGCACCCAGGGGGAAGCCACTGGTTAGCACATACGCCTCACCTTTACGTATC
>JALWDQ010000542.1:0-1094 GCA_027039625.1 Calditrichia bacterium
ACGTGGCTCGATGTCTTCCACGTGTTGTACGCAAATTGGATTTCGTGGCAGGATGCACAGAACCTGGGGGTGGAAGTTCGAACCATGGTATAGTATGTGATGCTGAAGAGCGGGAAGCCGATGATTATTCCCAGGACTACTAAAAGGAAACCTTTGAAGAATCGCCTCTTGCCTTTCTTTTCGCTTGCAGAAGCTTGACCCATATTGCCCCCGAAATTGATGGTTTATGGATACAGGTATTCGCTAATAAATTGCACTTCGAAGATAGGAAAGGATATCTCTGTTCGGAGCGGACTTAAACGGCCTCCTAAAACGCTCCCGCTGAAACATGGGTAAAATCAGAATCAGTACGTGCTCCTTGCGTACAGACAAATGCTCTTCGAACAATTTAGCCTGGTCGGTGATATATACAGGAGCCGGAAATAACAGCTGCTAATGAGACTGATCTTGAGTTTTCACCCTGGTATGAAATGGAAAGCTTACAACCACCCCGGTTCAATTTCCATTGATAGATACTGTGAGTCATAAATAATACTATCTTGATCCAAAATCAATAAAAAAATTCCATTCGTAAATATTTTTTGAGATTCCTTCCCAATTCTTATAATAATCTCATGACCTCCGAGAAGCGCCCTGTGATTTTTCTTCTGATCTGATTGTCCGGAAGCCCCGCGGGATGTTATTATGGATCGGAAAACCTGAGGAGCAAGAGAAAAGATTGATGTTGAAAAGGAAAGGAAAATTCAGGCTGGTATCAGACCTTGAACCCACGGGAGACCAGCCACAGGCGATTGAAGAGCTTGCGAGAGGGATCCGGGAAGGGAAAAGGGAGCAGGTTTTGCTTGGCGTCACGGGTTCTGGCAAAACGTTTACCATGGCACATGTAATAGAACGAGTCCAGAAGCCGACTCTCGTGATTGCTCCCAACAAAACCCTTGCCGCGCAGCTTTACGGCGAGTTCAAAGCTCTTTTCCCCGAAAACGCGGTGGAATACTTTGTTTCTTACTACGATTACTACCAGCCCGAAGCCTACCTTCCCCCCACGGATACGTATATCGCCAAGGATGCCTCGATAAATGAGTCAATCGACAAGA
>JALWDQ010000543.1:0-3508 GCA_027039625.1 Calditrichia bacterium
CGGGTTTAAAATTGAAAATTTGTTAACGGAAAAAGCACGAAAAATCTGGCTGCACTGGAAGGAAACGTTAAGTGATAAGGACGACTGGTTCCCGCCGGAACCGGATGAGTACGGAGAGGTGTTGCGCCAGTATTTTGATGTGCATGGTACCATCAACTGCTGTGCGGTGGATGCCAATGGAAATCTGGCGGGAGTAACCACTACCAGTGGACTGGCCTTTAAAATTCCCGGTCGAGTGGGCGATTCCCCTATTCCCGGTGCCGGGTTGTACGTGGATAACGAAGTGGGGGCTGCTGGCTCCACGGGACGGGGCGAGGCAAACCTGAAAAATCTGACCAGCTTTATGGTGGTGGAGTTTATGCGGATGGGCAAATCCCCCACCGAAGCCTGCCTGGCTGCCTGCCAGCGCATTGTGGAACACACCAAACTGCCTTACCTGTTGAATTCCGACGGAAAACCGCGATTTAATGTGAGCTTTTACGCCGTGAACAAAAAGGGTGAATTTGGTGGCGCGTCCATCTGGGGCCCCAAACAAATGCAGGTGTTCGATGCAAAAGGGAATCGGAAGGTGGAAATGGCTTTTCTCTTCGATAAAAAATATCGTAAACGATAGTTGAATTGGCTGGTTACCTGGAGTAACGGGCGGGGGAAAGAGGAGAGTGGGTAAGGTTAAGAAATCTAAAGACTGCGTTACATCTCCGTAACGCAATCTTTAGATTGTGATATTTCTCGAAAGAAACTTCTATTTCGGTACTGAAATTTTACTTCATTAAAATAACCTTCTGCACCCGCTGCACGTCGCCGGCTTTTAAAACGACGTAATAAATTCCGGAAGCAATTCCCCGGGCATTCCATTCCAGCCGGTGCATCCCGGCTTCCATCCGTCCCTGCTGCAATACCGCCACCCGTTGCCCTAAATTGTTGTACACTTCCAGTGCAATTTTCTCGCTGCTCGGAAGATAAAATTTAATGGTGGTACTGGGATTGAAGGGATTGGGGTAATTGGGGTACAATTGCACTTGCCGGGGCAGTGCGTTCGAGGTGTGTCCCAATCCTACCGGATTTTCGTTGGTTAATAAATAAACCACACTGTTCTCCAGCAAATTTTTCGCCACAGTGGTGTCCATGATGCTGCTGAAGTCGAATGCCCAGTACACAATCTGAGCACTAAGGGGATTGGTATTGTCGTCGTAAATCAGAATTCCTGCTGTTCCCGGTTCGCTTTGCGGCTGATATACCAGATAGCTTTGCATATCCGGCGTCATCGCATCCTGATCGTACCATCCTAGCATAGAATTATAATTCAAATAAATGGTGGAAGGCAATGAATTGGGAGTGGTCACCAGAGGATGCTGTGATTGTGCGGTAATTTTCTGCAACGGACCTTCGTCATCTCCCTGCCAGTCGGTAACATGGAGAACTTGTGCGGCGAAATCGGAATATCCCACTCCGCTGACGGCGTCGTATCCCACCTCGCCCCCTTCAATTAACAGCTTTCCGCCATTCTGAACATGCTGAATGAGCGCCTGGCGGTAAGTGGCATTGGCTACCGGTCCGGGATTCTCCCCCGAAGCGGAAATTACCAGATTGTATTGGCTCCAGGTCTGGGGATTGGTTGTGGTGGGCGATTCCGTGGTCACCAGAAAGCCCAATTCGTTTAGGTAGTGAGAAATAAGCTGGGTGGAGGTGGTGGTCTGCTCGGGATGGTATTCCACCATCTGCCCACGGTCTTCAAAACTTCCCTGGCTGGGAGTTTCATCATCAATTACCAGCACAAATCCCCGCGTAGCCACTACGGTAAACTGATGGTAACCGCTCTGGGGATGGTATGTGGTATTGGGGTTACTGGCCAGGTCGCTGGCGTGGATGCGATATTCAATCACATCGCCCACGTGCACCTGGGTGGTATCTTCATTAAACACCCCGCTGTACAAATCGTCCTGAACATGAGTGAGGGGGAAATTATTTTGTGCTACTCCGTTCTTTTTCCACTCCACGTACAATTGTGATTCATCCACTCCCAGGTTGTCCGAAATGTGCGCCGATACCACCGCGGGCCATTTCATATGGGCTACATCTGATAATGGTTGATGCACAATAACCGGTGGAACGGTATCTGGTCCCACATGGAAGGTGTACAACTCCGTTGGGGCATGGATTGGCGCGTTGGCCGCAATTCCACTGTCGTTTACCGCATGGATGTAATAAGACACATCTGTTTCGCTCCCCGGCCCGGGAATTTGCGCCTGATATAAATTACTCCCCAGGGGTTGCAGTGCTACCTGCTGAAAGTTGCCCTGCCCGTAGCGATAAAACACCCATAGGGAATCGCTGTTCAGGGGGAAATTGCTGGTAATGGTGGCTTCCACCGTGTAGGGCCCGGTTAAGTCTTCCGTATCGCTTAGCGGCGTGTGAGAAATTTGCGGGGTGTAGTAAAATGCTGCGGCATAAGCATCGATAACGCCCCAGCCGTATTCGTTGTTGGGGTTTGAAGCATGGTCCGCCGTGGCTTTTAGAGCAGCGATAATTTGCATGTTGCTCAGGTGGGGATTTACCTGTAGAATTAACGCAGAAGAACCAGCGGTAAGTGGGCAGGAGAAACTGGTGCCATCAACGAGGAGGTACATGGAAGTATGAAGGGAACTGGGGGCTACCACCTGGCTCGCTTGTGCCATCACATCCGGTTTAATCCGGCCGTCGGCGGTGGGTCCCATGGAGCTGAAGTACACCCGCAGCCCGTTGCCATCCACGCCTCCCACGGCAAGTACGCTGTCCCCGTCTGCCGGAGCCACCAGAGTGTTGGGATTACTGGGGGTGGAAGATCCTTCGTTCCCGGCGGAATTCACCACCAGAATCCCCCGGCTGGCAGCCCGGTCGGCACCAATCGTTACAATGGCAGTGTTTCCATCCATATCCTGCCAGGTGTAACTGGTCTGTCCCGGGTCAAAATCCCGATATCCCAGCGAACTGCTGATGATATCGGCACCCAGGCTGTCTGCCCATTCCGCTCCCGCTACCCAATGGTCTTCTTCAATGTGCTGTTCGTAATCGGTATTTTCCGTTTTTGCCAGCAAAAAACTGGCACCAAAGGCAGGTCCAATTAAACTGCCCGGTTTGTATCCCGCAATGGTCCCCAGAGTAAGCGTGCCGTGGTCGCCATGTCCCATCTGCCCCGGTTGATCCCACACAATGCTGTCGCCATTCACAAAATCCCAGGTCTGCAGAATGTTGATGCCCACTAGTGCCTCGTGCTGCAAATTATTGAATCCGGCATCCAGCATGCAAATAATCACGCCGCTGCCATCGTAGCCCAGGTCGTGGAGTGCCGGAACGTTAATTAAATTATTCTGGGTGAATGAAGCACCGTAGTCCAGCAAATGGTCGGTGGTATTTCTGGAACCTTGGTTTGGAGGCACTGGTCTGCCTTCCGGAACCTGCGGACCGCGAAAGCGGTGCACCACGGTAATTTTTTCTACAAAGGGAAGGGTTTCAATCTGGCGAATCTGGG
>JALWDQ010000544.1:0-3508 GCA_027039625.1 Calditrichia bacterium
TCAGAGAAGTATTGTTGATGGCGTGGCCGGTGGGACGAGGAGGATGTAGGAACGCTTCCGGTGGTCCCAGGACGTAAATTCGGGCGCCGGCATCCACCCGAACCACATCGCCCAGCTTCAATTCCCGAAAGCCAATTCCTTTTATCTTTAGAATGTGCTTTACGCTGTCCTGCCACAGATAGGAGATGGAAATGGCCGGCAAATAAACGGAATCAATTTTAACCCGCTGGAGCAGAGAGAAAATTCCCCTCAAATGGTCGGCATGGGGATGGCTGATAATGACCCGATCGAGATGGAGTACTCCCATCTGGGCCAGCGCCGGTGCAATAATATCCGTCCCGCTGTCTCGATACCGGGTCACCGGTCCCGCATCGAACAGCAAAAAACTGCCCCGGGTGGTTCGCACCACCGTGGCATTGCCATTCCCAACATCCAGCATACATATTTGATTGGGCACTGTTCGGGGAGCAAAAATCCACATCAACAGAGCCAGTAGCAGCACCAGCAAGGGCAGGCGCACAATCCGCAATTGCTCGGCTCGCCAGTATAGCAGCAAAAGGAGCATCCCCAGATATACCCCGATGAGCAAAATGGGCAGTTGGGGAATGCTCACATAAGCCAGCGGGGAATGCAGGGAAAGGTGAACCAACGCCGTTTCGCCCCGGATAAGTAAAGCCAGCCACTGACCCAGCAGTACCCCCAGCGGCTCGAATACATAAGCCACACCCACCATTAAAAATCCCACAGAAACTACCACAGCCGTGAGGGGAATCACCAGCAAATTCAGGAAAAAGGAAATTAGAGGGATATTTTTAAAATAGTAAGCGGTGATGGGCAGCGTCCCCAACTGAGCCGCCAGCGACACCAGGAAAGGGACCACCAGGTATTTATCCCCAAAACGGGGAATTCGTTCTCGAAGTCTAAAACGCAATGGCTCCAGCCGCCGGTAGATAAAAAGAATGGCAAACACTGCTGCAAAGGAGTACTGAAATCCCACCTGAAACAACTGCTGTGGCTGCCACAGCAAAATAAGAAAAGCTGCCAGGAATAGGGTGTTCATGGCGCGCGGTTTTCGCTCCAGAATTTTTCCCAGCAGATAGAGATAAAGCATCAGGGTAGCCCGCACCACCGGCGCGTGCGCTCCCGTAAGCAGCATGTAACCGGTTAGCAGCAACAGAGAGAGGGCATAGTTCCATTTAAAAGAAATCGGTAAAAAAGAGAGGAGCAAATACAGAAACGCAGCTACAAATCCCACATGGAGTCCACTAATCGCCAGCACATGGGCAACACCGGTGAGCTGGAATTCCCGCTTCACCGAACGAGGGAGCCCGCTTTTTTCGCCCAGCAGCACAGCGATGAGAAAAGCAGAAGCATCCCCCGGGACAAGCCGGGTGATTTTTTCTTCCAGTGCCCGGCGCCAGCGGAAGAAAATCCGCCCGGGATGAAAAACACCGCCATAGGGAAGCACCTGTAAACTTCCCCGGGATTCCTGTACCACTTGCCCCAGAAGTCCCCGCAGGCGTAAATATCGGCGGAAATCGGGTTGTCCGGGATTGCGCACCGGCGGGAGATGGGTAAGAGTTGCCCGGGAGATGAGCAAAGTATCGCCGGGGAGTAAATTTTGGGGGAGAGTAGCAACAGACTGGAATTGAAAATTGCGCTCCAGTGGAAACTCCCCCTCGCCCCAGTAAATCCGCAATATCCGCACCGCACAGCGAGGCTTCTCCCCGGACGGAGGTTCCCGCACCACAGCGCGCACGGAAACATGTTTCAGAGGAAACCAGCGGGTTGCCGCGTGCTCCAGCGTAGTGTGGTGCCACAGGGAAAATCGCAATATTCCCATGAGAAGAAAGAGAATTAGTAGGAGTAATCCACTCCGGCGTAGGCGAGGAAATCCCATTCCTGCCATTAAAATAAGCAAAAAACCAACGAACACAGGAATGGGAGGAAAAGCAAATACATACTGCAAACCGATTCCTGTGGCAAATGCCAGTGCCACCCACAATGCGGGAGAGCGGGAGAACGAATTATCCGGGATGCCAGCGTTCATAAATTAAGATGGAGACGAGCGCAAAGCTCTTTTGGGTTTTGTTTATTTTTTCCGACATTTTCGGAAAAAGAGTAAAGCAACAAACGATTCCATCCCAACCCACTGTTAAAAGGTTTAAGCAATTATCCTGATATTTTACCTGTAAAAGAATGGAGGTCGTTCTCTCCGGATGTTCGTCGTCTCAGCAAGTAAGGTGAAAGGCACCGATGATGTTCCGCTGCCCTTCCTTCCAGAAGCGGTTATACATTTTTACCGCCTCAGCACTGCGCGCCGCGTAGAACTCTATTCCCAGTTGCTCTACCCACTCCCGGAAGCGAGGATCAATTTTCATCATCCCGAAACGCCCCTGGCCAATCACCAGAATTTGCGGCGGATTCTCCTGCAGAAACGGTAAATCTTCCGGTACCAGGCGATGCCCCTCCTTACGCCACCAGGAAGCATCCACGCGATCGGGATAAACAATCACGTCCGAGGTAAACTTCTCGCCATCAATCACGATGCGGCCAAACCCGTAATCCTGAATGCGCTCGTTTCCGTGCTCCATCTCCCCGATGCCCCGGTTATCCCAGTTTGTAATGCTTCCGCACCGGCTCCAGGATTTGCCATTCGCAACTTAAACCGGCGGGGAAGGTCACCAGATCGCCCGCACCAAACTCCACGGTCTCTTCCGGGGTTTTCACCCGCACCTTTCCGGATAAAATGTAGCAGATTTCCTGAGTATCGTAATGCCAGGGAAATGTGTCTGTACCATGTTCCCAGATAGGCCATTCCCGCACGCCCATCTTTTCCAGTTCCTGAGGTTCCGGTTTGCGAATTTCGATTTTCATAGGTTCCGCTTCCTTTTTGTGTTTCGAAAATATAGCGAATTTTCATTTAAATTTCAATTTTTCGTTTATCCTGAAAGGTTCGTTAAATTTGGTCGAGATATTGATGCCTATTTTCAATGATAGGTTCCCTCTTCGTTTTTCTTGTGCACTCGCAGTCATTCGCAGAGACTTTTTGTCAGGCCTGTTACGGGAGCTCTAAAAATGCAGGGAAGAAAGATTCCTTCCATAGTGTCGGAGAATCTTCGCTCCGCTGGCGCTTCGCTCAGAATGACGTTGAGGAGAAGTGTTCCTGTCATTTTGAACCCCGCTGAAAGCGGGGAGAAGAATCTCATATACTGGGACTGCCTGGAACATTCTTCCCCTCAAAATTATTGAGTAATTAACCACGAATCACACGAATAAACACGAATAAAAACAAATACATAATTAGGTTATAAAAGAATCTGTTAAATCATTTGAAATTTGGAATTTGATGCTTGTTATTTGAGATCTGGAATTTGTTTTTGTCATTTGGGATTTGTCTTTTGGAATTTGTAATTTGAGTCTTCGCTGTGCTCGCTGCGTCTCCCAAAGGGTTCTCCCCAAGGAGTCTCCAAAAGAGTCTCCGTAGGAGTCCTATGGACCTATGGAC
>JALWDQ010000545.1:0-1092 GCA_027039625.1 Calditrichia bacterium
CCGAATGGGGCGAGATCAACGCACCCATCATGGGCGTCAACCTCGGTGAATACGTCAACGGCCAAACCGACCTCGACACGGCCCTCAGCAACGCCAAAAGCCAGATCGAAGACGTTATGAAACGTTCCGGCTACTATACCTGGGCCAACTACACTCCTCCGCAATAACCGCTAGCTCGACTACAGCACTCTCCCCCTTCAGTCCCTCCTGCCATGGAGGGATTGAGGGGGGCTCGAATGGTAAATCGAGAAAGCGGTTGGATTTAGAAGCTGTTATGCACGTTGGCCTCGTCAAATCAAGAATTCACAGCACCTGCCCGTGGGATTCACCACTGACAACGCGGATGCGGCAGATTCCCGCGGATTCTTTGGATTGAAAAAGGATTTTTTCTGCAAAAATCCGCGATGATCTGATTTTTCAGCGTCATCCGCGGCGAATCGAAAGACGAATAATGTAAAGATGGCTAGAATTTGGCAAGAAGTTCATAACAGGCTCTAGAGTTGACACCGTTAAATTATGGTTTTGGAGATTCCTGCCCACCAATTTACGCGGCCACGCTTCCACCAGTCTTTATCGGAATAAACCGTTCGGCATGGTTCAAAGTTGACGTTTTAGAGCTTGACAAATTGGCTGTTGGAGGTGGGATATTGGTTACTGGATATTGAAGATATTGCCCCTGTTCCGGGGTGATTCGAATACCAAGCACCGAATATCAACTATCCTGCGGCGAAAGACCTGGCAAAATTATCAAGTTTCCAATGACAAAAAACGCCCCATGCCAGCCGTTCTTACAGCGCCAGCTTCGAAAGGCGTCCCATTTTCCAATATCTATGCAAATGTAGGAAGTGACAGATGATCATAAAACGTTTTCGTGATCCAAGATATATCGCTCCACTTATTTTTATCATGCCTGCTGTTGTGATTCTGATCGTAGGCTTGATAATTCCAGTCATTTACGCTGGGTATCTCAGCTTTTTCAATTGGGATATGGGAACTCCCTGGAAAACAGCGCAATTTCTGGGTCTCGATAACTATCGCCGGATGTTGACAGATGTTGGCGTAAGAAATTCCATCATGGTCACGCTGCGCTAC
>JALWDQ010000546.1:0-11072 GCA_027039625.1 Calditrichia bacterium
GCTTTAGCCTAAAATTGGGCTAAAGCCCAATTTGTAGTTTGGGCCTTAAGTTCCCCGAGCTGGAAGCTCGGGGCTATATTTTACTTTGAATGACAATGAATAAATATTCCATTGAAATTGCATTTTTTCACAGCCTCTGGAATTTGTGGGCTAGTGGCAGGCCGTCCCTGTCGGGACGGCTGTCTTGTGTTTTACGTTCCCTTAATTCATGGAATCCTTGGTATTTTCTGGCAGGGAACATCTCACGATATGGTTAAAATGTACTGTGATTTTTTTCGCTGCGTACGTTGCGCTCGCTGCGGTTAAATAAGATTAACCGCAGAGAACGCAGAGAATGCGCAAAGGACGCAATGAAAAAAGAAATTCTAAATAACAAATCACAAAAAATGGCCAAGTTCAGAGATAGCGCAAGTAGTCCAATAATTTATTTAATCAGATTGTTTTTTCTTCGCGCTTCCGTTGCGCACTTTGCGGTTAAATAAGATTAATCACATTTTCAGAGAATCTTCGCTCCGCTCACGCAACGCTCATAATAACACGGCTTGAAATATCTTCGGTGTTTTCTGTGTTTTCTGTGTCTTCTGTGGTTTTAATTAAAC
Organism: Calditrichia bacterium; assembly: GCA_027039625.1. GTDB lineage: Bacteria > Calditrichota > Calditrichia > RBG-13-44-9 > RBG-13-44-9 > JALXCH01. Next base: position 600 of record JALWDQ010000546.1, read on the forward strand.
TGCGCATTCAGAAAAGGAATATCCCATTCACCCCGTCCCTTCCGGGACGTGTAACTTTTGGTGTGGGTATTCATTCCCACAAATTCAGAGGCTGTGTAAAAACGCAAAGTCAAGAGGAGGATAAAAAAGTTTTGATAAAATCAAAAATAGCATGCATAACATCTTAATTTTTATTACATTACAAATAAAATCCGAGGCTCAATGCACTACATTGAACCCTCCAACAGAGACCAATTTATATTCCTGAATACTCTGGATGATTTGGTTCCAAAGAAACACTTTGTTCGCCTGATAGACCTTGCTGTTGATAAGATAGTGTCGTCCAATCCAGAGCAATTTGCCCATAAAGGCAAAGAGAATAAAGGGCGCAAAGCGTATAGTCCGGCTACCATGCTCAAATTATACTTGTATGGTTACTTAAACGGTATCAGCAGTAGTCGTAAATTAGAGCAAGCCTGCTATCGGAACATAGAAGTGATTTGGCTTATGGGTAATTTAAAGCCAGATCACAAGACGATTTCGGACTATCGCAAACACAACGGTGAGCAGATAAAGGCATTGAGTAAGAAGTTTCGGGAGTTTTTACGGGATAAAGGTTTTATTAAGGGAGAGCGCATTGCCGTGGATGGGACCCGGGTTAAGGCTAACGCCAGTCGGGAGGTACTCACGGCCAAGAAGATTGAACAACGGATTGAGAAAGTGAATGAAAATGTAGAGGATTACCTAAATCGTTTAAAAGAGAACGATGTTTTGGAAGATTTTTTAGAGGAGAACGATACGGTATGGGAAGAAGAGGGAAAAATAAAGCAGGAATTAATCAAGAAAATAGCAGAGCTTCAGAAGCAGGTGGAAGAGCTTACGCGGGAGAAGGAGCGTTTAGAGAAGGAGGGTACAAAAGTTCTTTCCCCTACTGATCCGGATGCCCGCTTAATGAAACATCAACAAGGGTATATTCCGGGATATAATGTACAGATAGCCGTGGATGATGCTTATCACATGATAGGTGCGGTTGAGGTTTACCAGGATGAGTCCGATAGGAATTTGTTGGAACCCATGGTGGAGAATTTTCGTGAAGATGTAGGCATAACGCCCAAAGAAGTGACAGGAGATAAAGGATATTATAATATCACTTCTATTGAGTCCCTTGAAAGTAGTGGAACCACCTGCTATGTGGCTATTCCGTCGAAAAAGAGGCGAGGAGAGGAGGAAATTGAATTTCAATATGATGAAGAGAAAGACGAGTATCGCTGTTCAGAGGGAGGGAGATTGGTTTTAATCCATAAAGGGAAAAAGAAAGCCGGGCAATATTATAACCTGTATAGGGGGATCGATTGTGAGGGATGTTCCTTGCGCAGAATTTGCACCACATCGGAAAAAGGGAGGACCATATATCGGGCCGTGAACGAGGAATGGCGCAAGCAGTATCGAGCCCGAATGAAAAGTGCTATTGGCAAAAAGATGCTCGAATTGAGACGGAATTTGGTAGAACATCCCTTTGGGACAATTCGTTATTGGATGGGGAAAATACCATTGCTATTAAGAGGGAGGTTAAAAGTAGCCACAGAGATCCATCTTTATGTTACAGCATATAACCTTCGTAGGTTACTCTCGCTAAAAAGCACCTCTGATATCTTTGAAATGCTGGAAAATTATGAATGGAAGCTGGCTTAAAAGTATAAAGCTAGCTTTTTGTTTTTCGAATTTGGTAGAAAAAATAGACTGATGATACAGATGCTGTGAAAAATCCACATTAGCAACCGATAGTTATTGAATTTCCATTTTTACACAGCCTCTTCCATTTGTGGGAATGGATGCCTACACCCAAAATTTTCCCGTCCCGGATGGGACGGGCTAAACTGAAGGTTCTGTTTCTTAATACGCATATTAATTAAAACCACAGAAGACACAGAAAACACCGAATATATTCCCAGCCATGTTATTTTGAGCGTAGCGTGAGCAGAGCGAAGAATCTCCGAGGTTGCAGTTAATCTTTTTCAAACCCCAACATCGGTGAATTGCACAAAGAGGGCACAGAGAGCGCAAAGGGAAAAAATCCTTTTATTTTTTATTTCCTTAAAATTTAAATTTTTCTAATTTGTAGCTTGAAATTTGTTTCATTTATCCTGGTATTTGAAATTTGTCTTTTGGAATTTGCCTATTGGGATTTGAGATTTGTCATTTGTGATTTGGAATTTAATTTTTTGGGGGAATTATGCACTATAGCCATTTTCGTCATATCGCGCATCCGGTGGGTTTACTCTCCACTGCTTTCGAGGGGAAAGAAAATATTGCCACCATGGCTTGGCTTTCTCCGGTTTCTTTCGACCCACCACTACTAATGGTAGCGGTAAGTCCCAAACGCTACACCCACGATCTTCTACTAAAAAGCAGCGAATTCGCCATCATCATCCTCTCGGAACGGCAGAAGGAGCTATCCACTCTGGCGGGAACCAAAACGGGAAGGAAAACCAACAAATGGGAGTTGGAACCGTTCCGCCGACTGAAACGCCCCGCTAAAACAATCCGGGTACCGGTTCTGGAGGAATACCGAGCACTGTACGAATGTAAACTACACCATCATTTTCCTGCAGGCGATCATACCATGTTCGTGGGGGAAGTGCTTCACATGGATGTCAATTATCAAGTACCTCCTTTAATCTTATTCAACCGGCGTTATTACACCCTGGGCCGGGAGATTGATGTGTATCCTTAAACTGATAACGTTTACTTCTTTCGTTATTTTTTCTTACTTTCAGTGTCCCCGGCATTTCCTTACCCTGTGTTCGAACCATTCAAACAAATTTCCAGAAGCATAAAAGGAAATAAGGGAAATCACTAGGAATTTGCTTGATTAATTCTATATAAATTTTTAACTTGCCAGCGTTTAACTCGATTTAATCAGGAGCTTATGGGACTTTTACTGAAAAATGCCTACATTGTCACTCAGAACGCCCAGCGAGAAGAGTTTGCCGGGGACATTTTAATTGAAGAGAATCGCATTCAGGCTATTGGGAAGAACCTCCCCTCAAAAGGCCACGCAACTTTCGATTTAACCGATCTGGTCGTAGTGCCCGGGTTCATCCAGACGCACACCCATTTGTGCCAGACGTTGTTTCGAAACCTGGCAGACGATCTGGAATTACTGGATTGGCTGGAGCAGCGCATCTGGCCCTTCGAAATGGCGCATAGTCCCGAATCGCTGCGGATTTCCGCCCGGTTGGGTCTGGCTGAACTCCTACTAGGAGGTACCACAACCATTCTGGACATGGGCAATGGTCGGTATCAGGATATTATTTTTGAGGAAATGGTCCGCAGCGGAATTCGCGGTTTTAGCGGAAAAGTGATGATGGACCAGGGACAACAGCCATACAAGGAAACAACCGAAACCGCGTTACAAGAAACGGAACGCCTCATCCAAAAATGGCACAGAGTGGCAGAGGGGCGTATTCAGTATGCCCTGGCTCCCAGGTTTGTTCCCTCCTGCAGCCTGGATTTGTGGAAAGGAGTTAAAGAGCTTTCGGATAAATACCAGCTCATTATTCATAGCCATGCCTCAGAAAATCGCAAAGAATGGCAACTGGTAAAGAACGAAACCGGCTATTCCAATGTGGAATTTTTTGTGAAAAACAATATTGCTTCCGAACGACTGAACCTGGCCCATTGTATCTGGGTCTCCGAAGAAGAAATCAAAATGATGGCAGAAACCGGAATCTCGGTTTTGCATTGTCCCTCTGCCAATCTGAAATTGGGCTCGGGCATCGCTCCCATCCCTCACTTCCGGGAATGGGGCATCCCTGTGGGATTGGGTGCGGATGGGGCTCCCTGCAACAACAATCTGGATATCTTTGTAGAGATGCGTCTGGCAGCGCTCATTCAAAAACCCCATCGGGGAGTAAAAAGTACCAATGCCAGACAGATTTTCGATATGGCAACCATTGAGGGAGCTCGCGTTCTGGGATTGGACAAAGAAATCGGAAGCATCGAAGTAGGAAAGAAAGCTGATTTAACAATTTTAGATTTAAATAAAGTTCACACCATTCCAGCCGATAATATTTATGCTCAAATTGTATATTCTGCACATGCCTCGGATGTAAAACATGTCCTGATAAATGGAAAATGGGTTGTCCTGGACAGAAAACTTCAAAATGACAATTACCAGGATATTGTACACACTGCCTGGAGCGAGATACAAAAATTATTTGATAGAATAAAATAAACCATCATTTTTTGAGGAGGAGACATAATGAAACGCGTATATGTAATTCTTGGACTCATCCTTCTGTTCTTACTAGCCTGTAATAAGCAGGAAGCTGGGATAAAAGAAGAACAGGCAGTTCTGGATCCAGAGCAACTTTTAAAACAGGCAAATGAATTGTACCAGCAAGGCAATATCGAAGAAGCATTTAAATTGTACTCGAAAATCTATTACGAATTTCCAACCAGCAATGCTTATATCGATGCAGCAATTGGTTTAAGCCGTTGTTATAATGATATGGGTAAATATGAAAAAGGTCTGGATGTGCTATATGATTTATTGCGTAAGAACATGATACCCTCCCGGGTTCCAGAGATTTACAACGAAATGGCCAGATATTATGAAGTGAACGCGGGGATTTCTTCCATTGCCGGTCTTTCTGACGAGACAAAAGACTATCAGAAAGCCATTGCTTTTTACAATAAGGCCATTTACTACCCCAACAGCAAGGATTCTGTGGCCAAGTCTTATGCTCAATTTAAAATTGGCGAACTCAATGTGTACCTGGGTAAATTCAAAGATGCCATTCTGGCCTACAAGGCAACCGTAGCCAATTATCCCGGGACGCCCTGGGCCCTAAAAGCGCAGGAACGATTGGATGAATTTCGCAAAGCGGTGGATGAATTATTACAGGAAATTGCCGCCACCTCTCCCACTCCGGATACCAGCGCTATTCCTCAGAACATTTCCCAGCCAACACCTCCTCCCGCCCCCGCTATCACTGTTCCGGAAACAACTCAAGCTCCTCCTCAAACACCGGCAGTTTCCCCGTCGGATACAACGACAATAGTTCCACCCGATACCAGCGAAAAGCCGGAACTTCAATTGAAATAACACGTATATCCGGCAAACCTGATTGAAAACGGAAAGGACATTATGGAAATACCACTGGAGATTCTAAAAGAGCTACCCAAAACGGATCTACATGTACACCTGGATGGTTCGGTACGCGTTTCTACCATTATCGATTTGGCACGCAAACAAAATGTGGAACTTCCCACATTCAATCCCGGGGAACTGGAAAAAATCGTTATGAGCGGCAAGAACTGCCGGAACCTGGCAGAATATCTTCAGGGATTTGAGATTACTCTTTCTGTGATGCAGGAACCGGAAGCTCTGTATCGCATTGCTTACGAACTAGCCGAGGATGCTGCCGAGGAAAACGTGTGGTACATGGAAGTTCGCTATTCTCCGATTTTGCACACGCGTAGAGGGCTTAAACTTCCCACAATAGTGGATGCTGTGATCGAAGGACTTCAAGAGGCAGAAAAAAAGTTCAACATTAAAACAGGTGTTATTATTTGCGGAATGCGTAACATTAATCCCGAAACGTCCCTGATTCTGGCGGAATTAGCCGTAGCATATAAAAATCGGGGTGTGGTGGGATTCGATCTGGCGGGACAGGAAGAAAACTACCCGGCAAAAGATCACAAGGAAGCGTTCTTTATCATTCGCAAGAACAATATCAACACCACCGCTCATGCTGGCGAAGCTTTTGGCCCGGAGAGTATCCACCAGGCCATCCACGACTGTGGTGCCCACCGAATTGGACACGGCACTCGCCTGTATGAGGACGGTGACCTGCTGAATTACGTCAACGACCACCGCATTCCCCTGGAAGTTTGTTTAACCAGCAATGTGCAGACCGGAGCTGCCAGTTCTTACGAGACCCACCCTCTGCGTTTTTATTATGATTACGGATTGCGGGTGACCATTAATACGGACAATCGTCTGGTCTCGGATACCACCGTTACTCGGGAGTTGTACCTTGCTGCCAAACATTTAAACCTTACTCTGGACGATATCAAATCCATTATTATCGATGGATTTAAAAGCGCCTTTCTTCCCAACCGTGCCAAATCCATTATGTTAAATGTGGTGAACGATGAGTTAAAAAAGTTTTAACAACCCCTAAAATGTTTTTGCATTTTTACTTTTAATTTGTTATACTGTATCACCGCAGTTATTAAAATTAAACAGGATCAGTTTACGATTCTTTTATGAAAATAAAATTTAATACCTCACCTGGATATTCTATTGGAATTGAATTAGAGGTTCAAACCATTAGTCCCCGCACCGGAGAACTTCTACCAGGTGCTGTTTCCATATTAGCGGAACTACCCGGCGAAGTTTTGTTTAAGCCGGAACTATTCAGCTCGACCATAGAGATCAATACTCCGGTATGCCACTCTCTAAAAGAACTCCACGATAACCTTCAAAAAAATCTAACCAAACTCCAGGAAGTTGCTCGCAAATCGGAGCTGGAAATTCTAATTTCCGGGTGCCATCCTTTCGCCAACTGGCAACAACAGCAGATTAGCCAGCACGAACGGTATCTGAATCTACTCCGCCGCATTCAATGGCCGGTACGTCAGTTTCTGATATTTGGATTGCACGTCCACGTGGGCATCGACGATGCGGATAAAGCTCTGTATGTGATGTCCCACCTCACCCATTACATTCCCCACTTCATTGCCCTTTCGGCCAGTTCTCCTTTCTGGAACGGGTTCGATACCGGTCTGGCCACCTCGCGCATTAAGATTTTTGAAGAACTTCCCAATGCAGGAATTCCTTATTACTTCCAGAATTGGGAAGAATACCACGAACTACTCCGCAACTTAATCCGCACCAATTCCATCGATACCGTGCGAGATATCTGGTGGGACATTCGCCCTCATCCCATTTTTGGGACGCTGGAAATTCGGGTGTGCGACGCCATGCCCACGGTAAAAGAAAACATGGCACTTTCGTCGTTAATTTACCTATTGGTGCGGAAATATTCTCAGGATTACGAGGAGAACAAGCCACGGAATCAACTTCCGCGCTGGATTCTGGAAGAAAACAAATGGCGGGCAGTGCGCTATGGACTTCAGGCGCAAATTATCTCCAACGAAGCGGGTGAGACAGAAAGTTTGCGGGAATCCATTGAGAAGACTTACCAGGAAATGGTAGAATTTGCAGTACAGGAAAATATTGCGGATGCAGCAACTTACCTTGCTGTAATTCCGGAAATTTTGGAAGTGGGGCCCAGCTATGTACGCCAGAAAAACTGGATTCAGCGCCGCCCCGGAGATTACAAGCATATTGTGGACAATCTTCTCATTGAGCTCCACGAAAACCGGTTCATTCCTGAATAAAAAAAAGGTACAGAGGTATCTTCCCCTGCACCCTTTTCGAATCTATCCTAACTTCCCTGTAAATTTTGCACTGGCAGTTCTCGTTTTATTTGAAAACCTTTATTTTACGCGGAATCTTTCTCTTTTAAAATTTTACCTTCGGAGCTTCCTGGGCCTGAGCGCTGGCCTGGAAATAAGCTTTAGGACGGAACCCGAAGATGCTGGCAACTAAGGATTGGGGGAAACGCCGAATGTAACTGTTAAATTTCTGCACTTTTTCGTTAAACCGGCGGCGCTCCACGGCAATACGATTCTCCGTCCCTTCCAGTTGTGCCTGAAGGGTCAGGAAGTTTTGGTTGGCTTTCAGCTCCGGATAACGCTCCACCACCACCATCAACCGTTGCAAAGCTGCACTCAATCCGTCCTGCAATTGCTGGAACTGAGCAAATTTTTGGGGATCGTTTAATATTTCCGGAGAAACGTTTATCATGCCACCGACTTTAGAACGCGCTTCAGTAACCTGGGTCAAAACATCCTTCTCGTGTTTCGCATACCCTTTTACCGTTTCCACCAGATTGGGAATTAAATCGTACCTTCGTTGATATTGATTCTGCACCTGCGCCCAGCTAGAATTAACCTCTTCTTCCATCACCACAATTGAGTTGCGAATTCCAATAAACCAGGAAAAAATGAGAATAATGCCCAACACAATTGCAATTGCAATCCATTTACCTTTGCCACCTTTTGCCATAGAATAATTCTCCTGCTATTGATTTAACTTCGTTTTTCCATCATTCGAGCAAAAATATACGCAACAAGCCCGGGAATAAAAAGCGGCCAGATAATTTCTACTGCCCGATAATCGCTGTTTTGCCAGCCCCAAAAAAGCGATAATAACATAAGTGTCAGTCCCATCTGGCGGAGCCAGCGGAGTACACGGACTCTATTCCCCATGCAACAACTCTTTTTCACTAAAAATTTCTGCAGAGAATATGTAAATTTCGGTCTCCGGATCCTTCCAGGCATCGGGAGGTAGCCCCGCTTTCAGGCAAGTTTGGCGCAGGAATTCTTCCCGATTCCAATTCCATTCGGTGGCCACCTGCGGCAAAAGCAGCCCTCGATGAAATCCCCGCTGCATGATTAACCCATGCTTACCAATCACGATTTCATCGATGCTTTCAATTTTCTTTAAGGGGGAAAGGACGGAAATTTCAATATCTAGATCCGGAACCTCCGAGAGTTCTACCGGGGGAAAACGGGGATCTTCGAAAGCGGCGGCTTTGGCCATATCCATAACCGCCTGGTACAGGGGTTTAATTCCTTCCACATACCCAATGCATCCACGCAATTCCCCAAATTTGTGAAGGGTTACAAATACTCCGAATTTTTCCTGCACTTTGGGAGAAATAGGTTTGGTTTCGGGATTGCGATGATATTTCAATTGGGTTTCTATGGTCTCTCGCGCCAGTTTTAATAAGTAGATTTTTTCTTCCCGATTTAACCCCACAATCGGTTCGCCCACGTTGCCTGCCATAGCAAACTCCTCCTTCATTGTAATCGCTCCAATGATTATAATAAATGCCAAAATCAAGCGTTTCATTACTCAACCAATGTTTTTCATTTCATTTCATTTCATTTCTTGATGAGTTTACAATTTTCAAAGAAAAAAGTCAATTCACAAAACCAACTATTCAGATAAATTTTTATTTAAACCAGAGCGAAATCCGGCAATGTTGCCCACACCATCCATTGCAAAACCCTACCATTACCCTTTCGATTGGGCGCAGTATATGCATAAAAGAATTTCTAATTAATTCTTTGGAATATACCAATAGCCTAAATTGAAGATATTTCAAAAATACGCAAATCTATTTAATAAAATCATATCGGAGGAAGATTTGTTCCGTGCTAAAGGAGGCTTATTCTCATAAAATTCAATAAATCACCGCAGCCAGATATCCGCTCACATCATTGCGGCAACCGGTAACATCACAGGTATTGCGGTAAAGAATGACTTTGCTCTGGTTGGCCCCAACCAGATGCCCAATTTTCATCACCGTATAAACCGCCGATAAACTGCACATCTCGACCCGTTTTTCGGTCACATCTTCTACCAGACGGTTCTCATCAAACACCTCGATGTCGTTTATCACAAACTGATCCAGCATTCGGGCTTCCGAATAGGAACGTTGTCGGGATAAATTCGTTATGGCAATAAACAGGGTATCATCCAGCGGAAGTACCCGGGAAAGGATTTTCCAGAGGACGTTACGAAACTGCTCCTTTTCCTCTCCAAACACGATGGGGATAATGGGTATTTTCCCCATAATCCATTGCAGAAACGGCAAAACCGTTTCGATGGCGTATTCTTCTGATTCATGCCCCTGGTGAGCAATTTGGATTTGAGTATTCAAGGTAGCGATTAAACGGGCGTACTGGTGGTCTATTTCCGAGATTCCCAAAGCCGTGCGATAGGCATCGCCCTCAAAAATGGAGATAAATGGAAATATTCTATGATGGGCAGTGGTAAGCAGCACAGCCCGCTTAAAATGGAAATCAATAATCTGGCGGAAGGCGCGGGCGGCCACCCCACCCGAAAGCGTCCAGGCATCATGGGGGACAATCAGTGCACGGGCGGGTCGGGGAAGATTCACGACCGGAGAGGCTTCCAGCAGCAGACTCAGTTCCCGTTCCAGACTCACTTTATCGCGAGGGTAATAACGACCCGCGGCAGCCATTTCCCGAATATTTTTTCCGTTCTTTTCCATAGGTAAACCAATTTTCACCAGGACTTTAAATATAATAACAATTATCGATGTTTTAAACGAATAATTGAATGTGAAAAATTCTTTAAACCTACTTTACTTCAGTAAAGTGAATTAATTTTTCGCTTTTTTCAATTCTATATGTTTTTTTTGCGTGAAAAATGCTTTTAAAATTGCACTTGATTTGTTGCCTTTCCTATCGTATTTTTGGCGCAATACGATTGGAGAGGTGGCCGAGCTGGCTGAATCCCGCCACGGCGGGATGCTAAGAGAATGTGATCTAAAAAAGGTTTTTGAGTTATCTGACAGCTCAAAAAAAAACTCGGAGGGGTGGACG
>JALWDQ010000547.1:0-3498 GCA_027039625.1 Calditrichia bacterium
AACCGGTCAATGGCATCCCTTCGCTTATCATCAATATCAATTTCTTCTTTATCTTCCTCAGCGTGTTGAAGCTATAAAGCAACTTACATTTGGTTAGAATATTTCTTTAACTCTTTTTCAATCTCTACTATTTTGGAACCATCTTCGAAATCACCGGTAATCCCCGGAATGATTACCATTGGAGCTGGAAAAATTTATGTTCTTCTCTAAGATGTGTTTCTCATAATAATCAAAAAATCTTGCACTATTTCTGAGTTATTTTTCAGTTTTGCTCTAAACCAAAGGAGTTAGAAATAAGGTAAATCATCTCCGGTATCTTCCGGTTCGTTTAGGGACGCATCTTCCTCTTCTTCGCGAATTAAGATGAGTAAAGCGCTCTGGGGGACAATCATGTATTTCTCGCCTTCGTACTGAATTTCCACCCCGGCTTTCTGGAGAAAGAGGGCGTAATCCCCGGGGCGCGCCTGCACCGGTAAATATTTTACTTCTGTTCTCCGATGCTTCCAGGGTTCATCGGAAACATCCGAAGGATCGGCCAGGGGAATTCCCGGGCCGGTTTGTACTACAACTCCGCCAATCACTTCTTCCCGGGATTTAACCGTTTGCGGAAGATACAAACCGACCTTGGTTCGCTCCTCACTCAGATCCGGTTTAATTAGAACCCGATCTCCTGTTACAATTAACCGTTTACGTCCCATCTTTCTATCTTCCTTTGCGGTAACATAATACGTAAATCCCGGGAAATCAAAATTAATTTTACACTTTAAGGAGGAGAGCTTTTTCCTCAGGCATAAAAAAAGGTGGTCAGGAATAGTTACCCAACCACCTTTTATGCGTAACACCTGGAATGTGGTTTAATCTTTAACCAGCGCCAGAATATCGCTGCGCTGCACAATCAAATATTCTTTACCTTCCAGTTTTATTTCGTCACCGGCATATTTGGCAAAAAGGATGACATCGCCTTCTTTGAAAATTTCCTGCATCTCTTCATCCGTTCCCACCGCAATCACTTTACCCATGCGCGGTTTTTCTTTCGCTGTATCCGGAATAATGATACTACCAACCCGCTGCTCTTCCTCTTCCACGGGCTCAATCAACAGTCGATCATCAATCGGTTGCACTTTCATCGGTTTCCTCCTTTTTTTATCCTTTTATGCCTAACATTTGGTTAATTTTAGGTTTATCGAACCCGACAATCGGGCGGTTGTTAATCAAAATGACCGGCACACCCATCTGTCCCGTTCTACGCTTCATGTCCTGAGCCGCTTTGGGATCCTTGGTCACATCAATCTCTTTAAAACGGATCCGTTTTTCACGGAAATATCGTTTTGCGGCTCGACAAAAACTACAGGTTGGGGTGGTAAAAATAATCACACGTTTTTGCTGTTGGGTTACCGCCATATACCTTTTTCTCCTTTAATTTTTATATTTTGAACCCTGAATATAATAATTCAACTTTTCCAGTAAATGGGATTTGGGTACGGCACCTACAATTTGATCTACCATCCGACCGTTTACAAAGATCCCCAATGTGGGAATTCCCATAATGCGATACTGCATGGCAATTCCGGGATTCTCATCGGTATTTAATTTTGCCACTTTCAGCACTCCATCATACTCCGCCGCAAGCTCTTCCACAATAGGGGCAATAATGCGACAGGGAGCACACCAGGGTGCCCAAAAATCCACCAGCACCGGAATAGGTGATTCCAGTACTTCTTTCTGAAAATTCTGTTCGTTTACATGTATGGGTTTACTCATTGATTTCTCCTATTTTATCTTTAAATACCGGTCTGCTTCGTTTGTCTTCTCCTGCCATTTCAACAACATACCACAGGATTCACATCGCCACAAAGGCAAATTACCACAACAGCCGGGATAGAATTTCATCCTGCTTCCGCATTTAGGACACACTCTGTCGAACCGAAGTTCCTGTTTTTCCTTCAAAAACAGACCAGATTTTTGAACTTAAATTTGATGAATCTGCTGTTTAAATGTTACACAAACAAATGAGTTTTTCACACCTGCCTTTTCTGATTTTCCCCTCTCCTTCCGGGAACATCCCCAATTACTTCAAATGCTCGATAATGGCACGGCAGAAATAGGGCAAATCCTTGGGATGCCGGCTGGAGATGAGCCGCCCATCCACCACTACCGGTTCATCCACATATTCCGCACCGGCATTGATGATATCATCTTTTACGGCAAAGAAACCGGTCATTCGCTTACCCCGGACAATGCCCGCCGAAATCGCCACCCAGGGAGCATGACAAATGGTAGCCACCAGTGCCCCTTTCTGATACTGCTCCCGTACAAATTCAATCATCTCGGGATGCCGCCGAATGTGATCGGGAGCGTAGCCCCCGGGAATAAGCACAGCGTCCCATTGAATATCCCTTGCCTGGTGAATGAGCAAATCCGGAGAGGCCGGATATCCGTGTTTGCCCTGATAGGTTCTTCGTTCCATTGCTACCAGAGACACCTCCGCTCCTTCCTCCTCCAGGCGAATTTTGGGATACCACAACTCCAGATCTTCATACAAAATCTCCAGCAGTATGGCGATGCGCTTTCCGGAAAGCACTTTCTGTGCGTTTTTCATGAGATACCTCCTTTTCCCCAATAAACGCTCAACAGATTTTTTACGTTATTCTTTAAACTTCTTCAAAATATCCCGCACCAGGCTTTTGTGCACCATGATGTTCATCATTTTCAGCTTCACGTAATCTTCGTGGTAGAAATAGTACCCAAAATTCTTCCCATTGCGAGAACCACTGCCGGAATCTTTAATCAGGTACCAATCTTTGCCATCCATTTCCATATAGCCCACTACATGGATACCATGGTCATCCGTGGTACTATGATTGCTAAACCGGAACTGGCGGGCGTTCTCATCAATGTACTCTGCGGGTATATCGAAAGTGGGTACCACCGCAATTTCTTCGTGGGAATCGTATCCCGGTTCCGAAACATCCCCGCCAATGCAGGCAGTGTAGCCTTTGCGCACCGCACGCTTCAATATTTCCATGAACACATCCAGTGGTACGTTGTAATATTCCTTACTGTGCCACCAGTTATCCGGCACTTTGTACTCAACTTTCTGCCAGTAGGGTTGTTCCATCAAGGACATGAAGTCAATATAATCATCGGGATTAATTTTGAGGACATTGTGCAAATATTCCAGGGGGGTCATCACCTTACCATCCACGGTAATCTGGGTAGGTGGTTCCCCGATGTAATGATTGAGAATGGATTTAATGGTAGCAATGACCTCTTCTTCGTTCCAGGCGTTGTTTTTCTTCACGGATTCCAGATAGTTTTTCATTTCCCGGAACATCTGGCGATGGTCGTGGAACTTCTGCCCCGGTTTCAAACCGGTGTAGGCTTCTTCGGGAACAATACCGTATTTTTTCCAGATGCGGGTGACTGCGTTTGCTTCCGAGCCCTGGCCGAATTCGGAATCCCCCCGCTCGCGCACATACCGCCGGGCTTTCTCCACAT
>JALWDQ010000548.1:0-1087 GCA_027039625.1 Calditrichia bacterium
CTCGCTTCCTCTGCCTTTTTCAACGCCTCTCTGGCCCTTTCAACCTCTCGTTCTTTGGCCTGCAGGTCCTCCAGGATCTCGTCTTCGATCTCCATGGTCTCCTTGAGCTTCTCATCCTGGATGGCCTTAAACAATCGCCTGATTATTGGACGGTACTTCTCGGGATAGTCCTCTTCGTCTATGCTTATCTCGTGCTTTTTGCCAGGCTCGAACACTGAAAGCACCTTCTCGAGCTCTGTCTTACGCTTCTTTCGCTTTATGGCGCCTACCTGGACTATTATGCTGTCATGGGTGAGGCTCTCTATAAACTCTGAACTCACATCAAGCGCTTCACCTGTTGAGTGGTCCAGATACTGCCTGGCTACTCGGATTATGGGAATCTCCTCAAGGCCAGGGATGGAATAACCCAGAAAGTAGATGGTTATTATGGGTAACGCCTTCTTTTTGCCATCCTCTTCCACTACATTGTCTTCGTTGGCGTACTGCTTACCAAGATACCTCCTGAATCGCATGATGTCAGATGGAAACTTGGCCTTTTGAAGCTCGATCAATACAAGCTTCTCCTCGCCACCCCTTACTCTTATCCGGGCCTTGAAGTCTATACGATACACCGTAAGGCTCTTGTCGTGGATGGATGCTGCATACTCCTGGGGCTTCAACTCAAGGTCAAGCACTTCGGTCTGGAGCAATCCAGACAACAAGAGCTTTGCAATGTTCCTGTCCTCGAGTAGATATTTGAACACTACGTCATATAAGGCATTGGCTACCTTCATTTCAACCTTACACCCCCCTCCTACCTCTCTACATCGAGCGCCTTTATCTCCTCCTCACTCAAGCCAGTTTCCTCCATGATCTTCTCTACTGGCTCGCCATCTCTGAGCATACGCAGGGCATACCTCCTCATCCACTCCCTTTTCTCTTCCTCAGCCCTGCGCCGCTTTTCTTCCTCCCTGCGCCGCTCTTCCTCCGCCCTTCGCCTCTCTTCCTCTGCCTTTTCCAAGGCAGCTTTTACACGTTCCACTTCGCGCTCTTTGGCCTGCAAGTCCTCCAGGATCTCGTCCTCGATCTCCATGGTCTCCTTGAGCTT
>JALWDQ010000549.1:0-1086 GCA_027039625.1 Calditrichia bacterium
GTATCATCCAGACCGGGTTATGTCCACTACAGCGCACGAATTTCAGCACTTAATCCATCACCATTACGATACCCGGGAAGAAACCTGGTTAAACGAAGGCCTTTCGCAGTTAGCCAGTACCTACTGCGGATACGGATTGGATTATCCGGGTTTGTATTTACAGGATACAAACCAGAGTTTAACCTCCTGGGCTGGTGAGGTGAAAGACTATGCCCGGGTTCAGTTATGGACGCTCTATTGTGCCGAACAGCTGGGTCTCAATTTTATTAAGACACTGGTCAGTCGTCCGGAACATGGTGTAAACAGCTTCAATATCGCTTTGCAGGAAACAGGATATTCCCTCACCATGGACGATGTGTTTGTCAACTGGACGATTGCCAACTGGGTTAATTCCACCGCTTACGATCCTTTGTACGGATATTCTCAACCGGAAGCACAAAGCTTACATGCCACTGAGGACAGCATCATTTACCAGTATCCTCAAAGTGTTTCCGGAAATGTGAACAAATATTCCGTGGTTTACCACCGCTTTCGGGGGAAGGATTCCCTGCGCGTTTCTTTTTTCAACCGTCCCCAGCGAGTGTTCTGGCTTTCCGGCGCTCCCACTGCACCACAGATTTCCGAAATTACCCAGCCCGTTCTGGAAGCCCCGGATTTCAATGAAAACAACAGTTATGTGTTGGCTCTAATTGGTCTGGAAAACAGTGCAGGCTTTTCGTACCAGGCTGTGGCCCGCTATTCACTTAAGTATTTTGAGCTGGGATACGACAGCGGACAACCGGGCATCAATCTTTTGTTCAGCGGAACTGCCGCCAATAAATTCACCATTCCCGATAGTGGCGTTGCTCTGGAAACCATTAAATTCTGGAACGTAACACCCGATAAACCGGTGAGGATTCACATTTATCGCTCCGATCAGAACAATTTGCCGGGTTCGGATATTGTGGCACCCAAAGATACCATCATCTCCCTGGGTGGAAGCTGGGTTCAATACCACCTACCGCAACCCATCGAAAATTTGCATAAAGACGATTTGATCTTTGTGGGATTGGAAATGCACGCCTCCCAGCAGGGACTGGGCTACGA
>JALWDQ010000550.1:0-1085 GCA_027039625.1 Calditrichia bacterium
ATCAATATGTTAGAAGAGGATTGTTAATAAATTAACAATTTAATTATGACAAGTAATAAAAAACAATTATATCGATTTGTTTTAGTAGCCTTTTTTCTGGTATTTGTTTTTACATCTTCAGTACAAGCCACAATTATTTTTGAGGATAATTTTAATTCGCAGGCTGATTGGCAACCAAGTCCCGGCATAAATGATGAAAGCCCAGCAGGAGCATCCAGCGAATGTAATCAGGGTGATTGTGGTGGGCAAGTTCCTACTGGGTGGAGTTACTACAGATCAACGGGTTTGTGGTGGGGACCTAATTATCAGGATACAATAAGAATAAATAGTGATAATAATCATGGGGTTAGTGGCAAGGCATATACTCAGTGGAATGAATCTAACATCGGGGCATCAGGTGATGGCTGGGGTGCTGATGGAATTTTATCAAAATATTTTGCAACAGATTATCCCGAACTGTATGTTCAGTTTTGGATGAAAATGGATCCTAATTTTCAGTGGGATACTGTCAATGATGCAATGCTTAAAATTTTTAGAATAAAACACTATGATGGAGTCGGTAGTACTTTTTTAGGATTTACTTCAGGTAATGCATCTCCTATATATCTGTTTGATCTTAAAAATTCAATAAATTGGGGTTGGAGACATTCACATTCTTTTCGTTGTGACCCACAAGAATCAGATTATTATTGTCCCGATGGGGATGAGGATAATGATCTGTTTTTAAATTCATCAACAAATCCTTGGGATGCAGGTCAGCCAGCTGATGGAGATTGGCATAAATATACATTTCATATTAAAATAAATACACATACATTGGATTGGAATCAGGATGGAATACTTGAATTTTGGTATGATGGAATACTGAAATATGGTATTTATAATAAAAGATGGATAGTATCAGGAAACAATTATTCACTTGCGTGGAATAGTATTGGCTTAGGTGGAAATGCTTATAATAATTACGCAGATGAAAGTGCTCATAGTGAACAATGGTATTCCATTGATGATGTTTGCGTAACTACAACTCAAGCGGATCTTAATAATTGTTTTTCAATCAATTCTAACCTCCGTGCCGATGTAGA
>JALWDQ010000551.1:0-3488 GCA_027039625.1 Calditrichia bacterium
ATTTCTCGCTAAATGCCTATTTGAATACCTTCCTGTGTACCCTTCTCTTTCCTCTTTTCTCTTCCTCCCCTTTTTCTATCCCATCCGGTTCCAGCAAAAAAATAAATATCCCCTCTTAAACACAGAAAATAAAAAAAGCCGAGCAAGAATCCTCCCGCTCGACTTTTGATTTGCATTTAAGAATAAGCTTACGCCTTAATAATTTTCTCTCGTCCCTTCTTTACATCCCTGGTTGCATTGCGGGTATCAATCACTAACTGCGAATTTTCAACAATAAAATCAAAATCGAATTTGGAATGATCCGTAGAAATGAGCACCGCATCATATTTCTTCAACATTTTCGCCGTAAGGGGAACACTATCCATATTAAAATTATAATGGCGCGTGGGACGTAGTTCAGGAATGTAGGGATCGTGATAATCCACTATTCCACCTCTTTCGGTAATCAGGTCCATTAATTTTAACGAAGGAGATTCACGCAAATCATCAATGTCTTTTTTGTAGGCTAAACCCAGAATAAGAATTTTTGCACCGTTCAAACTCTTTTTATGGCGATTCAACCCGTCCATTAATTTGCTCACCACATAGTAAGGCATGTAGGTATTTACTTCCCCTGCCAGCTCAATAAAACGGGTATTCATTTCGTACTCATGAGCCTTCCAGGTCAAATAGAACGGGTCGATGGGGATACAATGTCCCCCCAGACCAGGTCCCGGATAAAACGGCATAAATCCGAAAGGTTTGGTGGAAGCCGCCTGAATCACTTCCCACACATCAATTCCCATCCGATCCAGAATCATCTTCATCTCATTCACCAGGGCAATATTCACACTGCGGAAAATATTTTCCAGCAACTTGGTGGCTTCGGCTGCCTGGCTGGAAGACACCGGCACCGTTTTTACAATCACCTGATCGTACAACGTTTTGGCCAATTCCAGAGAGGTAGGATCGTTCGCACCAACTACTTTAGGAATCGTACGAGTGGAATATTTGGGATTATTGGGATCTTCCCGTTCCGGAGAAAAAGCCAGATAAAAATCCTTGTGTGCTTTTAAGCCTGATTTCTCAATTATGGGGCGCATCACCTCTTCCGTAGTACCGGGGAAAGTCGAACTTTCCAGTACCACCAATTGATCTTTGCGAATGTACTGGGAAATGGTCTCTGAAGTTTTCTCAATATACGATATATCCGGCTCGCGATGTTTCCCCAACGGTGTTGGTACACACACTAAAATAGCATCCACTTCGCTCAAGCGGGAGAAATCATCCGTTGCTTCAAATTTTCCCGCCTCCCGCGCTTCCTTAATCTTTTCCGAAGGAATATGTTTGATGTAAGACTTACCCGCATTTAATGCCTCTACCTTTGCAGGATCAATATCAAATCCCAGCGTATCGAAATTTTCATTCACAAACTCCAGTAGCAAAGGTAAGCCTACATACCCCATTCCAATAACACCAATTTTTGCTTCATGCGAACGAAATTTTTCCAGCAGTTCCATACGTACTCCTGTTATGTTTTGTTATTCAATCTCAATTTTCGAGGCGAAAGATAATCGGAGTTTTCCGATTTAAGTTGATTTAAGACAAAAATCACAAACTCTCTTTATTTTCCAGATACCACTCTACAAACCGTTTAATTCCCATCTGGATTGGTGTAGTAGGTTGGTAATCCAGCAAACGTTGCGCTTTGCGAATATCGGCAAAGGTGCGGTTCACATCGCCCGGCTGCATGGGCATCTCCTGGCGAATCGCTTTTTTCCCCAGCGCTTCTTCAATTAACTCGATAAGTTCATTGGTAGTAATGGTCTGCGATTCCCCCAGGTTAATAATTTCGTAACCGCTAACCCGTTCGATGGAACGCAGCAATCCCTGAATAATGTCTTCAATGTACGTAAAATCCCGTTCCGGTTTTCCATACCCATATACCGATATGGGCTTTCCTTCATCGATAGCTCGGGTGAATTTATGAATCGCCATATCGGGACGCTGTCGTGGACCGTAAACGGTGAAAAACCTCATGGCAAACACATCGATATTGTAAAGATGATGGTAGGTGTAGCAAAGCAATTCACCGGCTTTTTTGGTTGCTGCGTAGGGAGAAATGGGGAAATCCACGTTATCGGTCTCCGAAAAAGGTACTTTCTTATTGTTACCATATACCGAAGAGGAGGACGCAAAAATTAGCTTCTTTATTTCGAATTGCTTCATTAGTTCCAGAATGTTAGTGGTTCCCTCCACGTTGAATTTTTGATAGGCAGCCGGATTTTGAATGGAAGGACGCACACCTGCCTTAGCAGCCAGATGCACTACGTGCGAAATGCGATGGTTTTCAAAAATTTTTTGCATCCCCGGATAATCCAGAATGGAAGTTGGGTAAAAAGTAAAAAAGGGGGATTCCTGTAACTCCCGGATGTTTCTCAGTTTGATGGTTTTGGGGTAGTATGGATCGAAATTATCCACACCAACGACCCGCTTTCCCTGTTTTATTAGGGCTTCGCCCAGATGAGAGCCGATAAATCCTGCTACTCCGGTAATCAATATTTCCTTTTCCATTCTGTTCTCTGCCATAAAAAAAGGGGAACACACACATGTTCCCCGCTTCAGGTTCAAGTTTTCAACTATCTTCGTCCAATTCCAAAGTAATCGAATCCCAGACTTTTGACTTTTTGGGGATCGTACACATTCCGGCCATCAAATATGACCGGGGTACGCATCAGGGATTTTATCCGTTCGAAATCCGGTTCACGATATTCCAGCCATTCGGTTACCAGAATCAATCCATCGCTATCCTGGAGTGCTTCGTAATTATCGTCACACAGTGTAGCCATGGAATCAATTTTCAGGCGTCGGGCTTCATCCATCGCCACGGGATCGTGAGCTTTTATGGAAGCACCCAGTTTGTGGAGTTCGGCAATAATTACCCGGGAAGGAGCCTCTCGCATATCGTCTGTTTTGGGTTTAAAACTAAGTCCCCATACGGTAAACGTTTTCCCAGTAATATCTCCGCCGAAATAATTAAGAATCTTGGGAATAAGCGACCGTTTTTGGTCTTCATTCACTGCTTCAACCGCCTGAAGAATCCGCATTTCATAATTGTAATCCTTTGCAGTACGAATGAGAGCCTTTACATCCTTGGGGAAGCAGGAACCGCCGTATCCTACTCCCGGAAAGATAAACGAATACCCAATTCGTTTGTCAGAGCCAATTCCCTTCCGAACATTTTCCACATCTGCCCCTACCCGATCGCACAGATTGGCAATTTCGTTCATAAACGAAATTTTCGTCGCCAGAATGGAATTTGCAGCATATTTGGTTAATTCAGCACTTACTTCATCCATAATTAAAATAGGATTTCCGGTGCGAACAAACGGAGCATACAGTTCCTGCATAATTTTAGCCACTTCCGGGTTACTGGTTCCAATCACTACCCGATCAGGATACATGAAATCGTTAATGGCCGCCCCTTCTTTTAAAAACTCCGGATTGGA
>JALWDQ010000552.1:0-488 GCA_027039625.1 Calditrichia bacterium
TATTCAAAAAACAACTACGAACCATGCGCTTTCGCTGTACACGTTCCAATTTACTGATTAGCAAAACCTATCTGGGTGATATTGATGTAAATTTTTTTGCTCTGGAACGCCCATTTGCTGCTTGTTCTTCTGATGGCGGTTCTTTTCCCGGGGGGATTTACCCCAGGCTATCCATAGCCGAATTTTTCGAGCTCTGGTTGTCGTATAATTGATAATTTTATTTCAACACAATTTCACAAATCCATGTTAGAGCCATGCCACGAAAGAGGGTACATCTTTGCTCATCTCATGGGAAATTTCCGGCGGAATCGTCCTGGAGGTTCGGAAAAGGATGCATAACGAAGAATTTGTGGACAGAACCTGAATGGGGGACAGCATCCTGTTGGACAATCAGCCTGTGGGTGGAACCCGGGTATTCTTACAATTTTTACCAGAATATAGAAGGATGGTAAAATTTAAAGAAGCCCAGAAAAACGCCCTCTCTCTGA
>JALWDQ010000552.1:498-1084 GCA_027039625.1 Calditrichia bacterium
AAGCATAATAATCCATTAAGTCAAGCACAAAGTGAAATTGGTATAGGTCACTACATTGTCATTTTAAAGAAACGAATAAAAAAAATCAACAGGTTACGGAGTCTTTGGAATCAAAAAAGCTCAATTTTGAGGAAATTTTGTTCAAGATGGGTTAAGTAAATTCATTAATTTTGTGTAATTGAAATTTACCATTTGTTCAACTTGGTGAATTTACATTCTTTTAAAAATAACAGGAGGTATCATGCGTTATTTTTATGGATTTATTCTGATAATGCTCTTTATAGGGAATCGTTTTCTCCCTGCTGAAGAAGCTTATTTACTTCATTATCCGGATATTTACGGCAACACCGTGGTCTTCAGCTACCACGGAGATTTGTGGAAGGCGGAACTCCCGGACGGCGACGCCATCCGGTTAACCACCCATCCCGGTGAGGAAACATCCCCTCATTTTTCTCCGGATGGAAAATGGATTGCATTCACTGGGGAATATGATGGAAACCGTGATGTGTACGTGATGCCAGCAGAAGGAGGTGAACCCCGTCGACTTACTTACCACGGAAGTACGGATATGGCTATTGGCTGGAGT
>JALWDQ010000553.1:0-10997 GCA_027039625.1 Calditrichia bacterium
CGTTAGCGATGCGGTTAAAACTCTGGAGCGCAAAGGATTGGTGGAACGACAAACCTCACCTCAAGATAAACGGGTGCATATCCTGAATCTCACCGAAAAAGGGCGGGAGTGTACCGTCATCCTCTCTCGCTGGCAGGATGTGCTCCTGGATCAAATCGCCAAATTCCCCACCAAAACCAAAGAATCTGTCATCCTCTTTTTGCTACGACTGGTCGAATCGTTAAAAGAAGCCAACATTATTTCCGAAGTGAAAACCTGCCTTTCCTGTCAGTACTTTCAGCAACAGGAAGGGAAGAACAACGAATTGGAATTTCGCTGCTTATTGCGCGATGTATGTTTAACCTTCAACGATTTAAAATTTGATTGCCCGAACTATCGGGCTAAAGAGTAAGAATTAACACAACATAAAGGAGTTTGCCATGCGCAGCCCTGTTAGGGGATGCTTCCCGAAAGGAGCATCTACCTTTACCGTATTATTTATTTTACTATTGCTAATAAGTCCTATTTTAAATAGGACACTTCAAGCCGAATTAACCGACGATTCGAATTCCGTGCAGGAAATTGGTCTGGTGGAGCATCTGGGTGAGTTTATCCCCCTGGATTTGACTTTTCGAAATGAAAATGGCGATACGGTAAAACTGGCGGATATTATCGACAAACCCACCGTGCTCTCTCTGGTTTATTTCAATTGCCCGGGCATTTGCAGTCCCCTGCTCAGCGGGGTGGTGGATGTGCTGGATCGGCTGGATTTAAAACCGGGAGTCGATTATCAATCCCTTACCATCAGTTTTGATCCCACCGATACCCCGGAACTGGCGCGGGCGAAAAAGCGCAATTATTTCAAAGCTTTCCGCCGGGGTCCCTTCCCGGAAGATGCCTGGATCTGGCTGGTGGGCGATAGCGTCAACATTAAAAAGCTCACCGATGCGGTGGGATTCAAATACAAAAAAGAAGGGAAAAATTACATTCATGCAGGATTGCTCACCGTGCTCTCTCCCAAAGGTAAAATAAGCCGCTATTTGCGCGGAATTGAGTACCAGCCGTTCGATTTAAAAATGGCTATTCTGGAAGCCTCCCAGGGACGTACCGGGCCCACCATCAGTAAACTGCTGTTGTACTGTTTTAGCTACGATCCCGCCGGTAAGACCTATGTGTTCAATTTCATGAAGGTGTTTGGGACGGCCTTCCTGGTGGTGTTAACCTTTTTTATCATGTTTTTAACTTATCAGGGTCGTTTGAGAAAAAAGAAAGTGAGGGATTAATATGGCTAATGGAGTCGCACAAAGCGTGGCTGTAGAAGCCAGTTTTTTAGAAGAACACGGTGCACGACGGGGAATTCTCTCCTGGATTTTGAGCACCGACCATAAACGCATCGCCGTCCTGTACCTGAGCAGCATGACGGTGTTCTTTCTGGTGGCGGTAAGCATCGGTGTGCTGATGCGTCTGGAAATGCTTTCCATGGGTGAAACAATAGTCAGTGCCCAAACTTACAATCAGCTTTTTACCCTGCATGGGATGATTATGATATTTCTCTTCATCATCCCGGGGATTCCTGCCGTGTTCGGGAATTTTTTCCTGCCCATTCAAATTGGGGCCAAAGACGTGGCTTTCCCCCGGTTAAATTTGTTAAGTTGGTGGCTGTACATGATTGGGGCGGTAATTGCGCTCACATCCCTGTTTGTGGGGAATGGGCCTGCGGACACGGGCTGGACGTTTTACGCCCCTTACAGCATTCGTACGGGAACCAATGTAACCCTGGCAGTGATTGCCGGATTTATTCTGGGATTTTCGTCTATTCTTACGGGATTAAACTTCCTCACCACCATTCACCGCATGCGGGCACCGGGGATGGGCTGGTTCCGGATGCCGCTATTTGTCTGGTCGCTGTACGCTACGGGCTGGATTCAGATTCTGGCAACCCCGATTCTGGGAATTACTCTGGTGCTGATTGTTGTGGAGCGAGTGCTGGGAATCGGCGTGTTTGACCCCGCCAGAGGAGGCGATCCCGTACTGTACCAGCATCTCTTCTGGATCTATTCCCATCCCGCCGTGTACATTATGGTGTTGCCTGCCATGGGGGTGGTGTCGGAAATTATCACTACCTTCGCGCGCCGCACCATTTTTGGCTACAAAATGATTGCTTTTTCCAGCATGGCCATTGCCTTTGTGGGCTACCTGGTGTGGGGGCATCACATGTACACCAGCGGCATTAGCGACACCTCCCGCTTGGCTTTTTCCTTCCTGACCTTCCTGGTCGCCATCCCCAGCGCTATTAAAGTATTTAACTGGTTGGCAACCCTCTACAAAGGGTCCATCGATATGCAACCGCCGTTTTTGTACGGGATTTCCTTTCTGTTCCTCTTTACCATCGGCGGTTTAACCGGCCTCATTCTGGGCTCTCTGGCCACGGACATCCATGTGCACGACACCTACTTTGTGGTGGCACATTTCCATTACACCATGTTTGGGGGCGCCGGGTTTATCTTCTTTGCTGCCCTGCATTACTGGGGTCCCAAAATGTTTGGCCGGATGTACAACAAAAAAATAGCTTACTGGGCCTGGGTGTTGTTGTTTATTGGATTTAACACCCTGTACATCTCCATGTTTATTCTGGGCTACATGGGAATGCCCCGCCGCTATTACGATTATTTACCGGAGTTCCAGCCGCTTCACATTTCGGCGACGGTAGGCTCCTGGATTCTGGTGTCCGGCATTTTGCTCATGGCCTGGAATTTATTCCATGGATTCCGCAAAGGCGAAAAAGTTGGAGCGAATCCCTGGGGCGGTACCACGCTGGAGTGGCAAATCTCTACACCACCACCTCCGGAGAATTTTGATGAAATTCCCACCGTAACTCGAGAACCCTACGACCATAGCGATAAATTCAAGGAGGCATCATGAATCAGGTTGCCGAAATTTCCCTGGAGAAGCATTACGATCCCGTTGGGGCGCGTATCGGAATGTGGCTTTTCCTGTTCACCGAGCTGCTCCTGTTTGGCGGGTTGTTCCTCCTGTACGCCATCTATTTACATGCACATCCCGAGGATTTCCGATACGGTTCCAGCCATCTGGATCAGTTTGTGGGAGCCGTCAACACCATCATATTGCTCACCAGCAGTTTAACCATGGTGCTGTCGGTTGCCACCCTGCAACGCCGGCAGGAAGGGTTGGCCCGGCTCTTTTTAATCACCACTTTCCTGCTGGGTGCGCTCTTCCTGGTGAATAAATATTTCGAGTGGAGCGGAAAAATTGCCCATGGGCTCTACCCGGGTTCGCCGGAATTGCTCAACCGTCCCCATGGCGAAATTCTGTTCTACGGATTGTACTACACCATGACCGGCCTGCACGCGCTGCACGTGTTCATCGGAATGGTGATTATGCTCTTTTTGTGGCGCTTCCTTAAGCGCAATCGTCAGGTGGAAGTGCCCGTTCCTTTCTCGGTGCTACCTCGCCTGCGCGGCAAAGCACTCAAACTCACGGATTCCGAAGGCAATGCTCTCTGGTCCAGCCCGCTAATCGATGAGCAGGCTCCAGAGGTCAAAGTTGTGGTGCAGGGAGTGTGGAACGAGGAGAACTGGAAATCCAACGTGGTGAAATTCGAAAACGCCGGGCTGTACTGGCATCTGGTGGATATTATCTGGATTTTTCTCTTTCCCTTATTTTATCTCATTGCCATTTAAACAGTGGGGGACGTATGGAAAAACAATCGAAACAACACGAATTGGTGAGTCCGGGCGTTTATGTTCTGGTTTGGTTGGCGCTGCTGGTTTTAACCGGTTTAACCGTAGCGGTCTCCGGGCTTAACCTGAAAGGTATGGCTATTGTGATGGCCATTTTTATTGCCGGACTCAAATCGTCGCTGGTACTGAATTATTTCATGCACATCCGTTACGAATCGGCTCTGTTTCGCAATATGGTGTTGGTGGTAATTGCCACCATCGTAATAATTGTGGGTTTAACCTTTACCGATATTTCTTTTCGATGAGGTGAGATATGATGTCAGGAGCTTCTACATCAGCAGGAACCGTGGATGCGGTATTTCTTTTTATCGCCGGTGTCGGTTTGTTCTTTCTGGTTTTGATTACGTTTTTGCTCATCTTTTTTATCGTGAAATATAACAAAAAGCGACACCGCACCCCGAAAGATATTCATGGGAATGCCACCCTGGAAGTGGTCTGGACGGTCATTCCCACCATCCTGGTTTTGTTCATGTTTTATTTTGGCTGGAAGGGATTTGAGTATATTCGCAACGCTCCCGAAGATGCGCTGCATGTTAAAGTAACGGCACGCATGTGGTCCTGGATGTTCGAGTACGACAACGGCTTGAAGACCGATACGTTGTACGTGCCGGTGAATCGTCCGGTGCAACTGGAACTCCATTCACTGGATGTCATCCACAGTTTTTTTATTCCCGCCTTTCGCATTAAAGAAGATGCAGTACCGGGGATGACCAACACTTTGTGGTTTAAAGCCAGCGAGCCGGGAGATTATGATGTCCTCTGTGCCGAGTACTGCGGATTGCGTCATGCTTACATGCTTTCGAAAGTGAAGGCGATGCCTGCGGATCAGTTTGCCGTCTGGTATGCCGAAGCCTCCCGTGCCCTGCCGGAGAAGGGAACCGCTGCCGAAGAAAGTCCGGAAGTGAAAAAAGCGGTGGAAGTGCAGGGAAAGCAAATCCTTCGCATCCGGGGCTGTGTGGCCTGCCACAGTACGGATGGCAGCGTCATCATCGGCCCCAGTTTAAAGGGGCTGTACGGGAAATCCCGCATTGTGCTGGTGGATGGCCAGGAGAAAAATGTGGTGGCTGATGAGGATTATCTCCGTCGTTCCGTTCTGGAACCGGAAATTGAATTGGTGAAGGGGTTTAATAACCTCATGCCTTCTCAAAAGGGGCAGATGAGTGAAGAGGAGTTAAGCATTTTAATTGAATATTTAAAGGGGTTGCAATGAGCGGAGGCTGGCGGAAACGGCTGGGATTGGTGCTGGAGCTGGGCAAGATTCGCATTGCCCGGCTGGTGACCCTTTCCACCGCCACGGGCTACATTGCCTACCGGGGGCAGTTGTCCCTGGAGATGCTGATTCCCCTGCTGGGGATTTTCCTGATGGCGCTGGGTTCAGCGGCATTGAATCAGTATCAGGAGTGGCAACTGGATGCCCGCATGGCACGTACCCGCCAGCGCCCCATTCCCTCGGGACGGCTGCGCCCGGTGGAAGCACTGCGCATTGCGCTGGGGTTACTGCTGGCCGGGACGCTGATTCTGGGAATTGGTGTGGGATGGCTCCCCATGGCTCTGGGCATTTTAGCCGCGGTGTGGTACAACGGCATTTACACCCCGCTGAAGCGAGTCTCCCCGCTGGCTGCTGTTCCCGGAGCGGTCATCGGTGCGGTTCCTCCGCTGGTGGGCTGGGTTTCGGCAGGCGGTGCCCCGGGCGATCGCATTGCCGTGGCGCTGGTGGTGCTCTTCTTCTTCTGGCAAATCCCCCATTTCTGGCTCCTCTTGCTCAATTTTGGCGGGGATTACCGGGAAGCGGGCTATCCCACCCTCTCCCAGGTGCTCACCCGTGCCGGGCTCTCCCGGGTGACATTCATGTGGATTGTGGCCACGGCGGTGGTGATGCTGTTGCTGCCGCTTTTTGGCGTTGTACGCTATCCGGTACTCATGGCGGCTCTTGCGGTGGTGGCTCTGGGGTTGGTGCTACTCTCCCTGCCGCTGCTGCGCCCCAATGCCTCCCGGAGTGCTTTTCGCATGGCGTTCATTGGCATCAACAGCGTCATTTTGCTGGTGATGATTCTGATTAGCCTGAACAGTTTGTGGCATGTGGGATGATGGAGGGAGAAAGCCGGGGAATTTCCGGCTTCGATAGTGAGGAAGTCAAAAAAAATAAAGAAAAAAATGTGTCCAGAATACAGGCCCGAAATCTCGGGCACCGGAACAAAAGTAACCATTACCCCGGGGAGCTTGCGGGATGTCCCGGAAAAAATATGGGCCTCCTGTGTGCCGGGGGAAACATCCCGCAATCTCTTCCCCCTGAACATTGGTTACAGGATGGTCGCTGGAATTCGAGTTTCAGTGGGTGGAGGAAGTTGTTGTTTGGTTCGGAAATTGACCCGGATTGAGCCAATGCCGATGTAAAAAAAGGAGATGCATCCATGGATTTTTTTCATGAACTCTTTTTACTACCCAATGCGCATCATCTGCATTTGATTAAAATTCTGTTAATGATTGTTTATTTTGTTCATGTGCCATACATCAGTCTGGTAATAGGTAGCACGCTTTATTCGCTGATTTTTTTGTTGATGGGAGGAGAGTCTGATGGACGCTACCGCTTATTCGCCCGTCACATCACAGAGGAGTTGCTGTGGGGGCGCTGGGCTGGGGTGATTCTGGGAGTTCTGCCGCTGCTGGTTAAGATTTTAATCGAAGGGCAGATTTTTTACGATGCTCCCATTCCCATTGTGCCCTTTTTGAGTTACATGACCATTTTTGCTGTGGTGGGGCTCTCGCTGGTGTATGCCTACAAGGCGGCTTTTCGCTGGCGGGAGGTGAATCCCCTGCTGCACCTGTTGCTGGGAGCCGGTGGCCTGGGACTTCTCACCATTGCCTACCTGCTGTTTGCCGGTTGTACCACCCTGGAACTGGATCCCGGTCGCTGGTTTCTGGTCAAGCATCCCTCCCAGTTGTTCTTCTCGTGGAACGTTGTTGCTCGCTTTGTGCAGTTTTTTACGGCGGCGCTGGCTTTCTCTGCCGCTGCCATTTACTTCTTCTTTTTTCACTGGCAGGTTGGGCGAAAGGATATGGATGAATCCTACCGGAAACTGGTGCGGGGATTTTCCCTCACTCTGGCATTTTTGTTTACGCTGATTCAGCCTGTGTTCCTGTTGTGGAATCTGGTTACCCTGCCGGGAATTTCCATGTCCCTGGCAGTGTTTGTACTGGCAGCGCTGGTGATTGGGGTGCTGGCGCTCATTTGCCTGAAGTTGTGGGATATGCTTCAGCAGCCTGCTTCTCGCCACGGAATTGTTCTGTTTGCCCTGTACGGTGTGGCGTTTGTGCTGGTGGTGGTCACCGACCATTATGCCCGGGAGAATGCCATCGAAAATCACACTGCTTTGCTCACCACCCGGGCAGAGGAGATTTTGCACCGCCTGGAAGCAGAGCGGGAAGCCATGCGCGCCAGTTCGATCAAGGTCGATCTGGAACTGGGAAAGCAGGTGTTTGACAATCAGTGCTCTACCTGCCATCGTTTCGACAAACAACTGGTGGGACCTGCCTACAATTCGGTGCTGCCCAAATATCTGGAGCAAAAAGAGAAGCTGATTCAGTTCATTCGTAAACCACAAAAAATCAATCCCAATTTACCTCCCATGCCTCAATTGGGGCTGAAGGAGAGCGAAATTCGTTCTGTCGCCGAATTTTTAATTCAAACCTACCAACAGCAACACGCTGGTTCCAAAAACGAGAATGAATAAGGGAGAGTGTGTGTATGCGTATTGTTAAATTGCTAATCGTGGGATTTTTTGGATTCTTAATTGTACTGGCACTGGGGCGGGGTTACGTCTGGAAAAAATATAGCCAGACCCCGGTGCAACCAATCAATTTCAGTCATCAGATTCACGTGTCGAAAGTGGGATTACAATGTACGGATTGCCACACCACAGTGGAAAAATCCACTTTTGCCGGTATTCCGCCGGTGCAAAAGTGCATGAGCTGCCACGAGAAGGTGGCCACCGAGCGACCGGAAATTCAGAAACTCACCGAATACTGGAAGAAGCAGCAGCCGGTTCCCTGGTTGCGTGTGTACGTCATCCCGGTGCGCAACCACGTGTATTTTTCCCACAAACGGCACATTAAAGCAGGGGTGGAGTGCCGCACCTGCCATGGCAATGTGGAAGTGATGCCGGTGATGAAGCGGCAACGGGAGTTGCAGATGGGCTGGTGCCTTTCCTGCCATCGGGCAAACAACGCCCCTGATGATTGTTTGACCTGTCATCGATAGCAAAATCCGGAGGAATGTGAATGGATAGACGTGATTTTTTGAAATCCGCAGGAATTATTTCGGGAGTGGCTGCCATCTCCTCCTGCGGAATTGATCGAGGAACGGAAAAAATCATTCCCTACCTCATACCGCCCGAGGAGGAAGTGTATCCCGGGAAACCTCTTCTGGTGCCCAGCAGTTGTACGGAGTGCCCCGCCAGTTGCGGTATTGAGGTCCAGGTGCACGATAAAATGTACCGGGGAGTGCGAGGGTTGTTCCCCACCAAGCTGGAAGGGATTGCCGGGCATCCGGTGAACGATGGTGCCCTGTGCATGCGCGGGCAGGCTTCCCTGATGCGGCTGTACCACCCCCAGCGCATTAAACGCCCCATGATTCGGGACGGAGAAGGGCGCTTCCGGGTGGCAAGCTGGTCCGAAGCCTACGGTAAAATTGTGGAAGCGCTGCATCAGTTCCAGCAGGCGGGAAGGGGAAATGTGTACCTTTCCGGAAGTACCACCGGTACGCTCACGGAACTAATCGACCACTTTTGCCAGACTACCGGGGTAAAGCGAGCACCGGAGTACGAGCCTCTGGCACCCACGGCAATCCGAAAAGCAAACGCCCTGGTGTTCGGTCGGGAGGAGGTACCACACTACCGCATCGAAGCGGCCGATTTCTTGTTCACCCTGGGGGCAGACATTTTCGAAACCTTTGGCAGCCCCATTAACCAGGCGGTACAGTTCGCCCGTGCCCGGAAGAAATCCTTCACCTGGTACCATGCGGAACCTCACGTTTCCCTTACCGGGGTGCAGGCAGACGAACGGTTAACCATTCCGCCCGCGGGGGAAATTCCCCTGTTGAGCTATTTGCTGCGAGAACTGCTGCAACGAGGGCGGGCAGTCAAGCAACTTCCCGAAGCGCTTCTTGAAAGCATCCCCACCGTAAGTCGTCAGGAAGTGCTCCAGGCAACGGGGCTGCCCGCAGCTAAATTAGATAGGTTGGTGAAAAAAATGGTGCGGGCACGCCGCCCCTTGATTATTGCCGGTGGCATGAGCACCGCCCACGAGCAGGGAGTAGAAGTGGCGGTGCTGACAGCGCTTATCCAGTGGGTAACGGGGCAAACCGAATCCACCGTGGATTTTACCCACGCCGATGCGGCCCGGCATCCGGGGAGCCTGAAGGATGTCCAGGCTCTGGTGGAGCGCTTGCAGCAGGAGGCGGTGGGAGTGCTCTTCCTGGCACGAACCAATCCCGTGGAAACGTTACCCGCCGGAATGGCTTTCGAACAGGCACTGAAAAAAGCGGGTCTGGTGGTGGGCCTTTCCGATGTGATGAACGAAACCATCCGCCAGTGCCAGGTGGTGCTGCCTCTGTCGCATCCGCTGGAATCCTGGGGCGATACCGAACCCCGTCGCGGTGTGCTGAACCTGATTCAACCGGCCATGGAAAAACAGTACGATTCCCACAGCGAAGGCGACGTGTTGCTGCAATTGATGGCAGCGTACGAGGGAAAAGAAGTGGCAGGGGAGTACCTGGATTATCTGAAACAGAGCTGGGAGCGCAAGCTGACTCCCATTCAAATGAAACAACTTCGCGAAAAAGGATTTGTGGAATTACCGGTACCGGCGGTGTCGGTGCAGTTACAGCGCCAGCAGGTAGAGCAGTTCTGGCAGAATTTCCGGATGCCCACGCCGGGCGCCACACCGGTGCTGGTTGTTACTCCCTCCATTCGCTCCTACGATGGGCGCAGCCGCCAGCTTCCGCTGATGCAGGAAATTCCCGATCCTCTTTCCACCATCTCTTACGGGCGCTGGGTGATGATTTCCGAAGCCCTTGCCCGGGAACACAATCTGAAAAATGGCGACGAGGTGGAAATTGCCCACGACGATTTCTCCCTCCGTTTGCCGGTGTTCATTCAAAAACGGATGCCGGATGGAGTGCTGGCGGTGCAGCGGGATTTGCTGGAAACGCTTCCCCTGCAGGTAGAAAAACGCTTTGGAGGCACGATTGCCGTATTCCCGGGAGTGCGGGTGCACAAAACGGGTAACCACCAGCATTTACCCATCCTGGCCGGTTCCATGAGCAATTACGAGGGGCGTGGCATTCTGCCCGAAGAGGAGGAACACGAGCACGACCATGAGCACGAGCATGAAGAACTGCACAACTATCCACCCCACCCGCATAAAGATTATCGCTGGGGCATGGCCATCGATCTGGAAAGTTGCATCGGTTGCAATGCCTGCACAGCGGCGTGCTATGTGGAAAATAACATCCCGCTGGTGGGGGTTGAGGAGCATTTAAAAGGGCGCGAGATGTCCTGGATTCGCATCGAGCCCTATTACGTGGGGGAAGAGAAGATGGAGTTTCTCCCCATGATGTGTCAGCAGTGCGACAATGCTCCCTGCGAACCGGTGTGCCCGGTGAATGCAACCCACCATAATCCCGAGGGACTGAACGCCCAGGTGTACAACCGCTGCGTGGGCACGCGGTACTGCTCCAACAACTGTCCCTACAAAGTGCGCCGTTTTAACTGGTTCGAGCATCGGTTGCCCGAGCCGCTGGACAAAATGTACAATCCGGCGGTGTCCGTACGGGAACGGGGTGTGATGGAGAAATGTACCTTCTGCATTCAGCGGATTCGTGCGGCAAAAGATCGGGCAAAGGACGAGGGACGCCCGGTGGCAGATGGGGAAATTGTTCCCGCCTGCGCCCAGACGTGTCCCACCAATGCCATTGTGTTTGGAAATTTGCTGGATAAAAACTCGCAGGTTTATCGGCTGGCTCACTCCCAGCGGCAATATCGGGTGCTGGAGGAATTAGGCACCGAGCCGGCTGTGCACTATCTGAAAAACGAACGAAACGGTGAGGCGTAATATGGAATACAGAGACTACAGCGCACAAATTGAACAGGATGTGCTGGCTGCCATGCGCAAGCCGGGTCCCGCTTACTGGATTACCCTGGCTACCACCGCCACTTTCTTCCTGATTGGCCTGTCCCTCTGGCTGTATCAGATGCTGAA
>JALWDQ010000554.1:0-368 GCA_027039625.1 Calditrichia bacterium
TCTACGTGACCGGTACAACCTACAAAGATGCCGTGACGCTTAAATACGATCCCGACGGCAACCTGGTTTGGGTTGCGAAATACGAGCACACCTCCCGGTACCGGTACTGGGGTTCTTCAGTCCGGGTAAGCCCGAAAGGCCTCCTACACGTGGTGATGTGCAGGGAGTTCGATGGGGCCTCGCCCCGTAGGGCGAACGTGCTCATCGTGACCTACGACACAGACGGACGGGAAAAGTGGTCTCGAATTTTCGGCGGAAAGCCTGGAGAGGCCGACACACCAGCCGGGTTCGCGCTGGACCGGGAAGGAAACCTGCTCATCAAAGTCAACCACCAGGAGACTCTGAACCAACCTATCATGCTCAAGTAC
>JALWDQ010000554.1:378-1083 GCA_027039625.1 Calditrichia bacterium
TTCACTGGATTCCCTGGGCAACATCTACATAGCCGGCTGGGTAACTACTCGCAGACACGGTGACGATTTTCTGACCATCAAGATCAATCCGCAAGGCCAGATCCTCTGGAAAGTGTCCTATGACGGTTCGTCACACGTACGGGACTGGGCCCTACGGGTGCGAGCTGTTGGCGCGGAAGGAGCCATTGTCGCTGGCTGGACGACGGGTCGAAATACAGGTTTGGACTTCACCACAATTCGATATGACAGCGCCGGAAACATCATCTGGACCGCCCGCTACGACGACCCTGAGCACGGATACGACGGCACCCACGCCATGACAGTTGGCCCTTCCGGCGAAATCGTGCTTATCGGGGTTTCGGACACTACGTCCCAGGAACTGAACGAACAGACGAGAGCAATCACTACTGTGAAGTATGATTGGGACGGGCGACAGCAGTGGGTAAACCGCTACTGTGCGCCAAGCCCGAGCAGATTGGAACCTGGCGGCTTGGTTTCTGACTCAAAGGGAAACGTCTACGTGACGTCTAAGCGCCGGTCCTCCAGGGGCGTTGGCCTGGGTATCAGCAAGTTCAACCCGGCAGGTTCAGAGGAGTGGAACGTTGAATATTCCGATTTCCCCGGAGGGGTAATCGCCGTACTGGACACCAAGCTGGACTCAAGGGGGAACGTACTTACTGCCGTCACTACGGGCCTCTACGGGGG
>JALWDQ010000555.1:0-1083 GCA_027039625.1 Calditrichia bacterium
GGAAGAAGCGCCTGGCGAGGTGGAAATTCCGGTGCAACAGGAAGATTGAACCAGGCGGCACGATATTGCGCGAGCAGCGCAGCCCGGAGGGGGAGAAAGTTCTGTCCGGAAAACCGGGAACCTTCCCCGGGCAGGATGCGATTCACAGAAAATATTTTTTTGATAACGAAGCGGGGAAAGGAAGAGTTGCCAGAAAATTCGGCTCAAGATGATACGGAAGGAACGATAATTTTTAACAAATTTGTGGCTTTGCAAAATTCCCGGGGAGGCAAAAATATTCTGGTGTTGAACAGGTTTCGAAAATGAATTTAAACTTCTGGAGGCTTTCTGAATATAAGAGGTACAATTCGTAATTGTTTACCGGGCGGAAAAGGAAAATCCGTACCGAAAGCGAACAAAGTTTAAACAAGGAAGGGTGAAATTGAGCAAGAACATAAATCGCACAACGTCTCAAAAAACGGAACGATTGTACGTCCTGCCCATTCGCAACGTGGTGGCATTTCCCGAGTTGCTGATTCCCCTGGTGGTAGAAGACCCGGTGATGGTGGAGGTCATCAACCGGGTGGTGATAGAGCAGGGCACGATTGGATTATTTGCCGAACCGGAGGAAGAAAATCCCCGCGCCCATCAGATTTACAAAGTAGGTACCCGGGCAGAAATTCTGAAGATGAGCTTTTTGCCGGACGGTGGGGTACGGCTTCTGGTGCAGGGGCTGGAACGGATTCGCATCCAGCGATTGGTACGGCGCAATAAGGGGGAAGAAGCTGTCGAGGCGCTGGTGCTTCCGTGGCCATTTGAAATAAAAAATGCGGTGCGGTGCGAAGCGCTGCTGCGGGCGGTGAAGGATTTGCTGGAAAAACTGGCCGGTCGCACGGCGCTACTGCCCGAGGAACTGATTCCTTCGCTTCTGGACGAAAGCGATGTGCGCCGCTTCGCCTGCATCCTGGCGGCAAATCTGGGAATTCGTGCCGATAAACGCCAGGACCTCCTGGAAAAAGAAACCCTGGATGGGTTGCTGGAAACGTTGCTGGAAATATTGCAGCGGGAATGGCGAATTGTGGAGATGACTGGTGAGTTGAAGGT
>JALWDQ010000556.1:0-1082 GCA_027039625.1 Calditrichia bacterium
ACCTTCACCTCTTCTCCGATGGAAGTGGGGATGTTTTTTCCCACAAAATCCGCTTTGATGGGGAGTTCCCGGTGACCCCGATCGACCAGTACCGCCAGATAAATGCGAGCGGGACGACCAAAGTCCATCAGTGCATCCAGGGCGGCTCTCACGGTACGCCCGGTGTACAATACATCATCCACCAGCACTACATTCTTTTCATCGATGCCAAAAGGGATGTTGGTTACCTCCACGGAAGGCTGCTTCAGCCGGGTGCGAAAATCGTCCCGGTACAGGGTCACATCCAGGAATCCCGTGGGAATGGGCTTGTTTTCGATGGAACGGATTTTCTCCGCGATGCGACTGGCCAGATAGGCTCCCCGGGTGCGGATTCCCACAATGACCAGATTGTCTGAGCCCCGATTTTTTTCCAGTATTTCGTGGGCCAACCGGGTCACAATGCGCTGAATATCCTTTCGATTTAAAATTTCTGCTTTAATTCTGGTTTGCATTCTGGAGTCTCCCCAATAAAGAAAAAGCCTCCGATTAAAAACCGGAGGCTTTTATGATGTGAAATTAACAATGTCTGAAACAGTCTCATGAGCGTTTCCTTTACTACCTCGCCGGGTAGTTTTAAAGGAGTTTTGTTGAGTGGGCGGTACAGGATTTGAACCTGTGACCTCTGCGATGTGAGCGCAGCGCTCTAGCCAACTGAGCTAACCGCCCAAATCGGTGGCAAATATAGGAAGAAAGAACCGGCAAGACAAGAGGAAATTTATTCCGGATTTGAACCCGCTGATGGGTACGAGGCAACAAAGTGGTCGTGAGCACCATGCTCGTCAGCCATGGGGAAGAATTAACGCGCCCACGAATTAAAAGAATTGATATTTGCCCACGAATCACGCGAATGAACACGAATTAAAAATAATTGATTGCTGGAAATTGTTCTTTGGTATTTGTGTTTTGTGATTTGGAATTTCATCCTCTGCATCTTAGGAGGCTTTATTCATCCACTAGTTCAATGCATCCTAATTTACTGCTTTAGAGATTCTTCGCTCCGCTGGCGCTGCGCTCAGAATGATTGGGAGAGGGAACGGTTCGGT
>JALWDQ010000557.1:0-1081 GCA_027039625.1 Calditrichia bacterium
TGCGATTTCATTCCCACCACAACTGTCATAAACAGCGGCCTCAATATCCGGCCCGCCGTTTCCACCGGTATGAACCAAAACGGATCCGCCGACGGGAGCTACAAAGGTATAGAACAAATCAAGGTTAGTGCCATAACTGTCGCAGGAAGTGTGAGACATGGAACTTGCCGTAGCTGCATTGGTATCGCCGTCGGTTTCGTTGCCGGCACCGCCACCCGAAGGATATACGGTAAGCGGAATTGCACCGGAGCAATCATCATTTGTTGGAGTTGAAGGGCCTTCTTCAATAACGATGTCGAACGGCCCTTCATAGCCTTGGTCATGCCAAACTTGCAGGATATAAGTTTGACCCGGGGTCAGCCCGCCGAATATTTTTTCGGTTCCTTGGCCTTGACAGCCGATTTCATTACCGCTACAACCGTCGTACACGGCCGCCTCGATATATTGTCCTTGCTGTCCGCCTGTAATAACCTTCACCGTTCCCACCGAAGGTGCCGTAAAGGCATAGAACACATCCAGGTTGGTTCCGTAACTATCGCAAGAGGTTTGCGACATACTGCTTGCCGTGGCGTAACTCGTGTCACCGTCGGTTTCGTTACCCGCACCGCCACCGGCCGGATAAACCGTCAAAGTGTCGGCCGACGTACATTCGTTATTAGAAGGAGGCGGTGGCAATTCTTCAAGGGCAATGGTAAAGACACCTTTATAATAATCATCGTGCCAAACTTGGAGCACATAACTTTGACCGGGTGTCAAACCGGTTACCATTTTACGATTGCCTTGACCGAAACAGAAAAGTTCATTCCCCCCGCAACTGTCATAGATAGCCGCTTCGATATAACGCCCGCGTGTGCTGTCCGTCAAAATAACCAAATTACCGTCGGCCGGTGCGGTAAAGGTGTAGAACATATCCAAATTGGTACCATAGCTGTCACAGGAGGTTTGCGACATAGCGCTTGGTGTTGCATCCCATGTATCACCTACGGTTTCATGACCAACCGAACCGCCTAATGCAGGGTAAACCGTCAAGTTAATGGCTCCGGCACATGTATCGTTGGCAGGCGGAGGCCCGGAGGTACGT
>JALWDQ010000558.1:0-1078 GCA_027039625.1 Calditrichia bacterium
CTGAATGGTTTTTACCGAAAAAATGCTGACCAGATCGGCAGGACCAACGATGTTAAAGAAATAATCGTATTCCGCTTCCTGAATAAGTTTGGTGATTTCCTCCAGAGAAAAACCATGCACCATGTGATCCTGATATTCTTTACCCAGAAATAAAATGGGATGCTGCTCAAATTGTGAGGCGATCTGGTTCAAAAGAGCGTCCGCTTTCTCCGCCACTACAATTTCGCCAATAATCGGCAGAACCTGATGCCCCAGCGCTGCAATGAGAATGCGCTTGCCTGCCGCAGACAGCGTGTTAGCCATCTGCTCAATGAGATAATTTCTTCCATCTCCACCGGCAAACCCAATTATTTTTTCTTCCCTGTCTGGTAAAAGTATGTCCGTAAGTCCCATAACACGTCCCTATTTTTCCGGTAAAATTTTAAAACCCAACTCATAAAAATCTTTATTCCGGGTTAAAATCTGGCGAATATTCCGGCGATTCATCAAAATCACACTGGCAAAATCGAACACATCCAGTTTTAAGTGGGCAAAACGTCTCCACATTTTCAAAGCATCCCACTGGGTTTTCCGCCCAATCCACATAATATGAAGATGCGTCCCGAACCAGGCCTCTTCTACAATTTCGTGAAACCGGAACGCTTTTTCCCGATTGAGATTACTCAGTTCGCTTAATACCTGGCCTATGGCTACATTGGTAGTGTACAGGCGATCCCCTTCCTCCAGAAGCCTCTGAAATTCTCCGGTAAATTGGGAGTGTGCGGGATCGTTCTTGTTGACAATCGCCAGCCAGGCAGAGGTGTCAATAAACGTTTTCATTCTTTCCTCTCTTCTTCACCTAAATTAATCAATTTGTACAAAGGATTTTCCTTAATCAGCATATCCAGCCGTTTCGAACGAATTTTTTTGATGGAGACCTGTACCAGAGTTCCCGGAGCCAGCGAAAGTCTTTCCTGCACTTCGATGGGGATTTGAATACAATTTCCTTCTTTGATTTCGGTATTAAACGTGGTGTACTTGAGCATAAAAAATCTCCACTTTTTTCAATTTGTTGTGAATTTAACAATTTCCGGTGAGT
>JALWDQ010000559.1:0-2185 GCA_027039625.1 Calditrichia bacterium
CCACCAGATTCTCAAAGAAATCCGCTCCCGGCTTCAATTCTTGCAGGATGTGGGACTGGAATATTTAACCCTGGATCGCACTGCGGGAACTCTTTCCGGCGGCGAGGCGCAGCGCATTCGTCTGGCGACCCAGATTGGCTCCCAACTGGTGGGCGTGCTTTACATTCTGGATGAACCCAGCATTGGCTTGCACCAGCGGGACAATACCCGCTTGATTCACACCCTACTCCGCCTGCGAGATCTGGGGAACACGGTGCTGGTGGTAGAGCACGATCGGGAAACCATCGAACATGCCGATTACGTGATTGATCTGGGTCCCGGTGCCGGTAAAGAAGGAGGCTATGTGGTCGCAACGGGAACCCCCCGGAAGATTGAAGTGCATCCCGAGAGCCTGACCGGAGCCTACCTCAGCTTCCGTAAATTCATTCCCGTTCCGGAAAAACGGCGAAAAGGAAACGGGCTGTTCCTGCTGCTGAAAGGCGCCCGGGGCAATAACCTGAAGAACATCGATGTGCGCTTCCCGCTGGGAAAATTCATTTGCATCACAGGGGTTTCCGGTTCCGGGAAAAGTACGCTATTAAACGAAACCCTCTACCCCATTCTCTCCCGCCACTTCCACCACAGCAAACTGTTGCCGTTACCTTACGAAGGAATTGAAGGGCTGGAGCATTTGGACAAGGTGATTACCATCGATCAGTCGCCCATTGGTCGCACGCCCCGTTCCAATCCCGCCACCTACACAGGCGTGTTTACCCTGATTCGTGATCTGTTTGCCCAGTTACCGGAGGCTAAAATTCGGGGGTACGCTCCGGGCCGTTTTTCCTTTAATGTGAAGGGCGGACGCTGTGAAGCCTGCCAGGGCGATGGCATCAAAAAAATTGAGATGCATTTTCTCCCCGATGTGTACGTCACCTGCGAGGTGTGTAAGGGGAAACGCTATAATCGGGAAACGCTGGAAATTCGTTACCGGGGTAAATCCATTGCCGACGTTCTGGATATGACGGTGACCGAGGCGCTGGAGTTTTTCGAGAACATCCCTCCGCTCAAGCGCAAACTGCAAACACTTCAGGATGTGGGATTGGGTTACATCCACCTGGGGCAACCCGCTACCACTTTGAGCGGAGGAGAAGCCCAGCGGGTAAAACTGGCGACCGAACTCAGTCGGGTGGCAACGGGCCGTACGCTCTACATTCTGGATGAACCCACCACCGGGCTTCACTTTGCCGACATCAACATGCTGTTGCAGGTGCTGCACCGCCTGGTGGAACGGGGCAATACGGTGATTGTGATTGAACACAATATGGATGTCATCAAAACCGCCGACTGGATTATTGACCTGGGCCCGGAAGGTGG
Organism: Calditrichia bacterium; assembly: GCA_027039625.1. Taxonomy (GTDB): domain Bacteria; phylum Calditrichota; class Calditrichia; order RBG-13-44-9; family RBG-13-44-9; genus JALXCH01. The sequence goes on from JALWDQ010000559.1 coordinate 1,354, forward strand.
GGACAATGGTGGCTATGTGGTCGCCGAAGGAACTCCCGAAGAGATTGCCCGGCATCCTTCTTCCTATACCGGAAAATTTTTAAGGGAAGAGCTGGAGCGCTGGGAGAACTTCCGGAACTCCGTGCAGGCGAAAGAAGTGGGGTAAGCTCCGGGGGATGCTGGGAATTTACCTTATGATGCAAAAATTAAGAAATCCCAAATAACAAATTACAAAACCCAAATAACAAAAAGAATTTCCAAATATCAAATCACAAATTCCAAAAAATAAACTCCAGAACCCAAATCAAAAAATACAAATAACAAATAACAAATCCCAAATCCCAAATTCTTATAAAATAATTTTTAATTCAAAATTCAAAATTCTTAATTAAATCAGTGTTTTCTGTGGTTTCATTTTTCTGTGGTTCCGTGGTGGCAAAAATTTTTCTTGCATTTTAGAGAAAATTTTCATAATTAAACATATGAAAACCAAATACATCAGGGATGAGGGAAAATTCAGAGGATTTAATATCGGTAATATGCCATGTTTGCACCGATTTACCAAATATTTCTGCAACTTTACCCAAAACCCATTTTCCAAACTATACCCTCTCCCCTACCCAATACTCCCTCTTTACTCTTTACTCTTTACTCTTTTCACATTTTACATTTTACATTTTTCATTTTTCATTTTCCATTTTCCATTCCCCAAATGCTCTCTCTGAAAACATCGAACTTACGCCAAAAACATTTCATTATCATAAAAACCCAATATATCCCGATAGGAGGTTTCTACCATGAACCGCCGCTTTGTTTTTTATGTCCTTATGTCCCTTATGCCCTTATTCCTGGT
>JALWDQ010000559.1:2195-10942 GCA_027039625.1 Calditrichia bacterium
ATGTGTATAATAGTCAGCCTACAATTATGCTTTATTTTTACAGGATGGACGAGGGGATTGGCGCAAAGCACAGGAGTTACAGATTACCACCATGGATACCACCAGCCACGATTTTCAGTGGGAGGTGGTGGAATTTCCCAGCCCCTTTGGCAGCGGTATTTTTTATGATGTGGCAATTATTGATGAAAATGATATCTGGGCGGTGGGAGCAATATTTTCTGATAGTACCCAGCCATGGCAACTTTATAATGCTGTACATTGGAATGGAAATACGTGGGAATTAAAAAGGATTAATTATAAAGATATTCCATGGCCAATAACAGCAGTATTTGCTTTTTCTCACAATGATGTTTGGTTTGAAGCATTTGTAAAATGGGATGGTTCAAAATTTGTTAATTTATCAATTCCAGATATTCTTATCGGATATGGTATCAATAAAATATGGGGTATTTTCAGTAATTATTTGTTTATTGCAGGAAATAAAGGTTTGATTGCAAAATATGATGGCAGAGATTGGCGTCGTTTAGAAAGTGGTACTAAACTTACAATATCAGATATATGGGGAGCTAAAAAATTCAATTCTGATAAACCTATTATATTGGCTACTGCCAGAAAACTTTATTCTTATGAAAATCCGAAAGTTTTACAGATATATGATAATACGGTTAGTCATTTACCCATCACGGGATTACCACTATATATTAACAGTTGCTGGAGTGCCAATGGAAGGAGGTGGTATATTGCGGGTTATGGGGTATATAAAAGTAAAGATTTATCAAAAGGCTGGAGAAAAGTGTGGGAGCTGTCGGGAACTATCTGGAAAAGAATCCGTGGTAGCGATATAAACAACATTTTTGTCGTCGGACAAAATGGTGCCGTGGCGCACTGGAACGGAGTTGTTTGGTATAATTATCCACCAACCCAGGGAACCTATGAAGGATTAGCAGTCAAAGAAAATCTGGTTGTAGCAGTAGGTTATATTTCACAGGGAGGTATTATTGATCATGGTGTGATATTAATAGGAAGACGAAGTGAATAAAAAAAGAGGAGAATGTAAACCATAAAAAATTAGCGGGGTGTTGCCCCACCCCGCCTTAAACCGGAAACAAAAGTTACATGGCTGGTTACCATACATTGCCTCCGTGGGTGGTTAACGCCCCGGGGGCGCCCTTTTGTTTCCATTAAAAATTTAAACAATTCAATTAAAAAAGGAAAGGAGATTACAAAATGAGGCAGGTTATGCTTGCTATTGTTCTGGCATTTTTATCCTTCGGAATTTTAAACAACATCATAGCACAAACATATACTGTTGATATCAGTGTCAATGATGTGTGGTGGGAATCTAAAGAAAATTTTGGTGCTGATCTTAATGCGGTCATCTATCGGGACGGGGAACCAATTCCCCCAGCAATGACTATTTTTACGAATGGTACGTTTATTTTTCTAATGAGGGACATTGGAGATTACTTATTTCGGGAAATGGTAAAGATCATGTAATTCCCGAAACCATGGCCGGATATTACATAAAAAGTTATGTGGTTGTATCCGATGTAGTTCATCATACTTTTACTGGAATTCAGTCGGAAATAAAGGGTCCTTTTTATATTACAGGTACTCAACCCGGAGACATTGCCGAAATTGTTCATTTTTTACCTTATGCTCAAGATGGTACGAATATTTACAATCTGGTATCTCCGAAACACTGGCGTTATACTTTAAATCCTCCACAATGGAAAACCGGTTATCGTTCATTTCTTACTCGAGGCCATACAGAGGTAATTAAGTCCGATCCCAATTTTGTTTCTTCTATTAATCAGAAATTTTTATTCTGGAATAATAATTCATCAAATTGTGTTAACTATGGTAAATTTCCGATAGTTGCTGGATACGGTGACATAAAAGCTCAATATTGGTCGGTATATGGAAATGTAGTTATTCAAAATTATTTTCTATCGGCTAATGGTGCGAATCCGGAAGGGGATAGTATTGGTTTTAAAGACCCCTGGTTAATTGATTATTATGAATCACCTTATGGTTTGCGCAATCAGGGGATGGATGCACCCTTCAAAAATAGGCCTTCACCTTTTAATCCTGATTACACCACCAGCTATGATGGTGATGTGTACCAGGGGGTGTTTTTGAATAAAAACCCTCAATTCCAGCAAGGAAAACCTATATACTTTGTAGAAGCGATGCAGGAGCAAGTTATTAGTTTCAACAATGAGGACATCCTGTGGTATTTTCAAGGTTGGAACGGTACTGATGTTCAGTTTGAGCATGCCGAGCAAACAAGAACCTCTGTGGTGTTTAAGCAGGACGGTGCCGTAGCCCGCGCTGTGTACAAGGGACACCTGGTAAGCAGTACCAACAGAGCGTTGCGGAACAATGGACAGATGAAGATGATCTATTCGGGAAATAATTATTATCTGGTATATGAAGATAACAACCGAATATATTTTACCTATTCTACAGATAACGGACAAACCTGGTCGAAAGAATTTCTGGTTAGTTACGATGTTGGGGAAAATCGCTATCCTTCTATTTCCATGAATGATAACGGAGATATTCTGATAGTATGGCAATATTATTATGGCACTCCCCAGATACTTGCTCGCTACCGTCATGTTAATGGAAACTGGGATGATGTAAATTACATTACTTACTTTTTTACCAGTGAAAATATGGAAACCACACCGGTGGTTTTTTATAGCAATTCATATAGCTTTCACATTATCTACCGTAACACGCTTGAAGGATATGAAGGTTTATGGGTTGTACCTTATAACAGTTCCCAGGCTGTGAAGATACCGGGCACAGGTGCAAGTTCGTGTCATCCCACGGCAACCAGCGACTTTGCCTATAAAGATTACGTTGCCTGGGAAGATCATGGTAGAATATTTTCTTGCCAGTTCGACTACTATGACGGGGAATATAGTTTCGAGGAACCAGAAGAGGTCTCCGATTTGTATGGTTATGTAAACAATGCCTGGCCCTGTATTACCGTTGATGCATATCGAAATGTAAACTTAATGTGGCAAGCCCACCATACGGCACTGGAATTGCAGGTATTGGTACACGCTCGCCGACTGGGAAGTGCACCGAATGATTGGCTATACTTCACCTTTGTGGGTAAGGATGAGAATTATGCCCTTCCTTCCATCAGTGGTTATCCCAATGCCAGCACCTCGGAACTGGATGCGGCCTGGATAAATGTACAGAAAGGCTGGATCGAACGCTCTCATTTTGATGGAGAGGAATGGGGGAAATTTTATTCCACCGATTATGGTTCAGATCCCAATCTGGGATTAAATCTCTCTTCCTATTATGATAATCATTTTGTTTACAGACGCGATGATGATGCCCCCATGCGGTTGCGGTTGTACCACGATATCCACAATAAAGAGAATGCCCTCTCCTATCAGGTTCGCCGTCGTGGTGTGGTGAGCCTTGGCGGAAATATGGTAGCTCTGGAATTGGGAGATGTACAAGTAAATCAGCAACCGATATCCTGGTACGGGATCAGCGATTCGTTGTATGCCCTGCATCATGGAAGCTGGTCGGATTTGTTCCGCACCGAAGTATTTCGGTTACCGGAAAATGCCCAGCTGAGTTTTTATCGTGATTTGAGTGTGTCGTTGAAGAAAGGATTTTCAAATTCAGGAAAAGGATTGGTGAAATTGCAGGTGGAGGTAGTGGATGCCGAAAACGGAAGTGTATTGCACGTTCCTTATCAGGTAAATGTGGGCAGTCATATGCTCTGGCACAATGCTCAATATCAGGCTTCAAATCTCACTGTTCCGGGTAACCGCCAGGTTTACTTACGGGTTCGGGTTAAACCGCTGGTTTTATTCAAAATTAGAGAGGCCGTAGGAGATGTGTATGTGATTCATTCTTCGGGGAAGGAAATCCTGACAAATAATTCCATCAATAATGACCATTTAAACAATTTGCCGCAGAATTATGCTCTGTACCCCAACTATCCCAATCCCTTCAATCCCAGCACCACCATTGAGTTTGATGTACCGGAACAATCGATGGTGAAACTGGTGGTGTACGATGTTGCCGGTCGCCGGATTCGTACGCTGGCGAATGGCAGCTATGCGGCGGGACATCATCAGGTGGTTTGGGATGGCCGCGATGAGCGAGGTGTTCCGGTTGCCAGTGGAGTGTATATTTACCGGTTAACGGCGGGGAGTCATCATTTTACCCGGAAGATGATGTTGATGAAATAGAAAAAGCATAGGGACATAAAGCATAGGGCATAAGGGCATAGAGCATTGCTGCCGGTGGTGAAGGGATTTCTCTGCCGGCAGTGTTTTGTGAGCACTTTGCAGAGAACCTATTCAATAGTGTTTTTGTCTTTTATCTTTTGTCTTTTATCTTTTCACGTAGCGCTCGTAGCGCACGCTGCGGTTAATTCAAAAAAAACTTATATTCAAATTCCAAATCCCAAAAAACAAATCCCAAATCACAAACAAAATTCCAAATTACAAATCACAAACTCCAAAATACCAAATTAAAAATTCCATTGAACAAATATTTTTATTCGTGTCCATTCGTGTTATTCGTGGGACAATATCAATCTTTCTAATTCGTGGGTAAATAATTCGTTGGTAAATGACCATTTGTATTATTCGGGGGTAAATAATTCCGGGAGCCCTGCCCGTGCACTCACAAAGCCCGCGAGGAGAGCAAGCTTTGCGGTTTCCCTTTTCAATCTGGTTCATCCTATTTATTGTCAATTCATAATTTTAATTCAAAATTCAAAATTCAAAATTCAAAATTATTGACGCCCCTGTTTCCCCTGCAATAGAATTGCCATTTCCCCCAGTGCGGTTTAATCCGGTACCTGGCTGCTGGTGCCCAGGTTGGGAAGCAAACAGCGGTTGTAATCAATGGCATCGATGGCACCATCCAGATTAAAATCCGCACCGCTGGAATAGTCGTATGCCGTGCCGTTCCGGGGCAGCCATACCTGGGTGCGATCGGTGGTATTAATACTACCATCTCCATTACCATCCCCGGCAAAAAGCCCCCACACACCGGATTCCAGCTCCTTCATCGCCTGGTCTGAGGTGTGGTAAGCCTGGTCGCTCCCCGTGCGGAAATCGTAATCTGTTGCCGGATCGCTCACCAAAAACACCGGCTGGGCGCTCATCACCGGGAGGTGGTTGTAGGAGTACACCACAATGTAATAATATCCCGATGTGGCGGTGTTAAATTCCACGGCACTGGAGCCATCCAGATCGGTCACCAATCCATTGTTCAGCAGCAGCGCTGCCCGGCGTTCCACCCGGGTAGAGGATTCTGTGCCGGAACGCAGCTCCACCAGCACCCAATCCACAGTGTTCGAAGGGAAGCTGGCTACGCTCTCGCTCCCGGAGTAATTCCAGGGTGTGGTATTAAAAGGTTGATTGTTTGGCAGCAAGCCATTTCGGGCCAGGTCGGTGCGCATGGTATCTCCCGCAGCATCGTAAGCACCCTCCAGATAAAGATGGAGGTACAGCCGGGGATGAGCCGCTCCGCTGCCGGAGAGCTCGGTAAAATGAGAGAGTAAACGCACGTAAGCACTCTGGTAAGGGATGTGATTTTCCGCCACTTCCCAGGAGTTTTCCGGCCAGCCGGTATTCCAGGCGCGGAAGGATTTCTGAATGGGTTGATTTTGCGGCGGTTCGATGGGAGGACCGCTGTAGGCGGGATCGGGAGAGTAGCTGGGATTGGGACCACCCGGGACAAATCCCGGTGCCGGGCCGTAGAGCGAGGTGTTCACATTGTCCCAATCTGAACCATCGCAGAACCAGCCGTGGTAAAACTCGGGAATGGAATTCTCCGCTCCATAATCCCCCATGTTGGAGAGATACACATAACTCAAAGGATTCACCCCGTGCAGGTAGTGCAGATATCCGGCTGCCGCATGCTGGTAATCCGAAGCGTGGGCAGGATCCAGGGAGTAAGTGAGCATATCCCAGTACATATTGCCCATATTGGATTTGGTGCGATTGCTGCCCCAGGTGTAATTCCCATCGCTTAAATAAGCGCGATACGCATCCGTACCATCGGTAAAATCCGGTAAATAATCGTATAGCAGGGAATTCTTGAAGCGAGTCTGGATGTCCGAAGCCACAGAGGCGGAAGCTAAAGCGGAGTTCGCATAGTAAAGAGCGGCATCATTAATCTCCACCTCGAATGGGGAAGCCCAATCCCACTGGATGAGGTGTAGATAAGTATAGTTGTTTTCGAAATAATTTTTGTAGGCGGCCTCCCCGGTTAAAATCGCCAGGTACCCTGCCGCGGCAATGCGCGCGGCTTTTTGATGATATTCCGAATCCTCGGCGGAGGAGCTGGAAAATCCCGCATTGTTGTAATGGGAGGGAATGCTATCCGGATGAGCCTCCAGCCAGTTCCAGGCAGCAATGGCAGCGGATTGCAGGGTATTGGCGTAGCTTTGCATGGTGGCATCGGAGAGGTTGCCGAAAACGATGGCAGCATGGGCAAAAACCCCACAAGCCGAGATAGTGGCAGATGCTGTAGCCGGAGCGTAATAGCGTGCTGCATTGTCCGTACTGGGAGGGCTCCCGGTTTGCCACTGGGTTACGGAAACTTTGTGGAGCACCGAACCATCCGTTTTCTGCATTTTCAGGAACCAATCCAGTTCCCATTTGATTTCATCCAGAATATCCGGAATCCCATTGCCACTTTCGGGAATCCCAAAATCGTCCGTCCAGATATCCGGTTTTTCTTCGTAAGCAAAGAGTAAATCGTGAATGGGCTCATCAGCGTAGTTGATGTATTTGTTGTAATCACCGGCATCGTGCCAGCCGCCGGAAAGATCGCGTATGGTCGAATCCGCAGGATTGGTGACCAGTCGACATTCCGTATCCTGGTTGCTGCCCAGGTGGCAGGCTACATCCGTCCAGTTGGGGTGAGCATAAGGGGTTTGCTTGGGTGTACCACACCGTTGGTAGTAGTAGGTACGCAAGGCCTGTTTTAGCACCATCTGGTACACATTGTTCGAAATAGAGAAGGTGTAAGAGGCGGCGTCGTTTTGAGGATCGTACAGATAGTATTCACCGGGGGTAGTTAGTGTGGAGAAATCGAACCACCAGACCTGATCGCCGGATTGAGCATGGGTATTTCCGCCATCCCAGGCGGTAGGTGAACCGCTAAACACCAGCCCGTTGTCCGAAGTACGTCGTATTTGCAGGGTGGTGCCGGGGGTGTAGCTCTCGCTGCTGTTGAATCCCTGGATGGGATTGCTAATGACCGCAATTTTTTCAGCATCGGGCTGGTAACCGAATTGATCCACCATTAACCGCTGAGTGACACTGCCCGCCTGAGCCAGGAGAAGGGAAAATCCCAGAAAATAAATAAAGTAAATGTACCGGGTCATGGGAATACCTTATCTTATTGATGAACGGTAAAAATGAATTATTTTCGTTTCCGGGGTAAGAATTGTGAAATTTCCGGAAAAATCAACATTTTTTAAGCAAAATTAGACCGTTGGAAAGTCAGGAGATATTATTGTGCTCTGGTTCGGATTTTTTTCAAATTTAGGTGGATTTTCCTTCCGAAACAATGGAGATTTTAACCAGAGTCGGATAACAAAAAAATGTACCAAATTATGCTAAATTAATCCACTCCCCATCCTCCTCCAACCCTATAGCCCTTATCAACTCTATCCACCCTATTTACCCTATATAGAGGCTGTGTAAAAATAAAAATCATAATTATATTTTAACAATATCATGCATATTGCCACTCATAGTATTTGTTTAAAATTAAAGATAGAGTCGGATACCGATCCTGTGGGAGAAAGTTTTGTATTATTTACTAAATTAAGCATTTCTCTACGGAATCTATAATTCCTGTATTAATATCAATGCATATATTTTTTGTGTATTTGTATTTCAAAACAATATTTTCAGAATGCTGAATCTTTTTGTGTCATCATAGCCACGAGCTTTAGCTCGTGGATCACTGAATATCTCTCTCAAAATCAGGCTTTAGCCTAAAATTGGGCTAAAGCCCAATTTGTAGTTTGGGCCTTAATTTCCCCGAGCTGGAAGCTCGGGGCTATATTTTACTTTGAATGACAAGGAATAAATATTCCATTGACACTGCATTTTTACACAGCCTCTATTTACCCTATTTACCCTATACACCCTATACACCCTATATACCCTAACATATTACCCTCGAATCCTCCCCACCCCTCTAAATTTCACAATGCTTTGTTAAATGAAAAATATCACATATTTCTATCTGAACGCCCGGGAGCAGAGCAGCTTCCTATTTTTAAGAAAACACCTGCATTGTTTTTTATTTCTAAAAATTTTTTACGTGATCATGGGATACAAATTGTGTAATCCCCGGGTTTCGGGAAATTGGTGTGTATTTTGCACATGATAGCGCTCTGAAGTCGGGACTTTGTGACAGAAATATTTTAAACTTGATATCCTGGGGGATATCAGGTAAATTTTCGCGGCTAAATTGAAAGTAAAATGATGGATTAAACAGAAAGCGATAGAATCAGTTAACCCTATAATGAGAGAGGAGAAAGCGATGCAGCGAAAGATGGTGACCATAGACGGTAACGAAGCTGCCGCCTATGTTGCGCACAGGGTGAATGAGGTAATAGCGATTTACCCCATCACACCATCTTCCCCCATGGGAGAATGGGCGGATGCCTGGAGCGCCATGGGGCAGAAAAACATCTGGGGAACGGTACCTGAAGTGGTGGAGATGCA
>JALWDQ010000560.1:0-1077 GCA_027039625.1 Calditrichia bacterium
CTCTCCCGGGTATTGGCGGAGAAATACAGCTTACTGACGCCCTGGATACCCTGCGGAAGGAAAGAAAGTTATATGCCTGCAAGTTCCAGGGCAACAGGTTCGATGCAGGAGACAAGCTCGGCTATCTCCAGGCAACGGTGCACTTGGCCATGGACCACCCTGATCTTGGTCCTGCATTCAAGAGGTACATAAAAGAGATAGCAGAAAAACTCTGATTTTGTCCCTGTTGTCCCCGTATCTTATTGGCACTTGTATCCATGGTTAAGGCCGCAGGTACAGACCATCCCCTGCTGGTAAACTGTATAGTGCCGCTGCACATGCAAGGTCCGCTTACCTACAGGTGGCCCTTTGATACCACGTTGCCAGAAAGGGGCACCAGGCTGCTCCTTCCCCTGGGGCACAGGCGGATAGTAGGTATATGCTGGGGGCCTGCCAGGGAGTTCCTGGACGAATCCCGGCTCAAGAATGTACTGAAGGTGATGGAGGAACAGCCGCTCATCCCAGGAGGCCTGTTGAATTTCATAGAATGGGCAGCATCCTATTATTATTATCCTTTGGGACCTGCCCTTTCCGAGGCCCTGCCTGCCGGTTTCCTGTCCGCTACCAGGAAGGCAACGGAACAGGCAACTGACAGGGGGATTGGTCCGGGTAGATCACGTTTTGACGTAAAGGCCTGGTCGCATGGCATTGTGCGGCAGCTCACCGCAGAGCAGGAGAATGTCCTGTCAGAGATCGCAAAGGCTGTAACAGCAGAGGTGTTCAGCCCTTATTTGTTGTTTGGCATTACTGGCAGTGGCAAGACGGAAGTATACATGAGGGCTGTGGAGCATTGCCTGGCATCCGGCAGAAACGCACTGGTGCTTGTACCCGAGATATCCATGACAGGCCAGATTGCAGGCTGGTTTGCAGACCGTTTTGCCCAGGGTCTTAGCCTGCTGCACAGCGGTCTCACAAGAGAACAGCGCAGGGATCAGTGGTGGAAGATAAGGAGCGGTGAGTCCAGAATAGTAGTCGGTGCGCGTTCGGCCATCTTTGCGCCCTTGCAGAACATCGGTCTTGTAATCATAGACGAAGAGC